>QMOR01000161.1 GCA_003648285.1 Bacteroidota bacterium | reverse complement strand
CTCTAATTTTGTACATCAAGATATGCCTCGTATTGACTTATCTGTCGAGCAAGCGGTCTCGTACATGCGAAAGGATGTGATCTCCGGGATTGCCGGAAAGACTACCGGCTGGCATCTGGCAACATGTGGAGGATATGCGTTGGGATGGATGAAACAGACGTCGCGGCATCTGAAAAATTATTTCCCTACAAATCTTCGCATCAGGAAGAGGCAATAACCGATTCTATGTCACAAATTGGCTTATAGTTGAAAAACAATATTTTGTGGCTCAATCGATATCACTACTTTAGGGCTTTTGAAAAAACACACCTTTATGGACATCAGCAAGCGTATCGCGCTATTGAGCGCAACACTATTCTTTCCACTTTTTGCTTCGGCGCAGGAATCTCAAGGGATTGACGACAAGATTAACGAATGGTTTATGCCGATCGCAACAGCATGGGAAGGGCTTGTCCTGACGACTGTACCTATTGCAGGAAGTAACATACCGATCGTATTGATCCTGTTGGTGGTTGGAGCAACGTTCTTCACCGTGTACTTTTCATTTGTCAACATTGTAAAATTTCCCCTGGCAATAAATGTCGTGCGTGGGAAGTACGATGACCTTGAAGGGGCATCAGAAGTTGATACGCACGCGCTCGTACATATTGAGGATGGTGATATTATCGGGACGTTGAAAGACGAGGGACATCATGGAGAGGTGAGTCATTTTCAGGCGTTGGCGACTGCGGTTTCCGGAACTGTAGGACTTGGAAATATTGCTGGTGTGGCTGTGGCCATAGCTATTGGAGGTCCTGGAGCAACATTCTGGATGATCGTATGTGGACTGTTGGGGATGTCGTCAAAGTTTGTCGAATGTACGCTCGGTGTGAAATATCGTGACGTAGATGAAAATGGTGTGGTGTATGGTGGTCCGATGTATTATCTGTCGAAAGGGCTCAAAGAACGCGGGATGGCCGGATTTGGTAAAGTTCTGGCTATCATATTTGCTGTGATGTGCGTGGGTGCATCCTTCGGAGGTGGCAATGCCTTTCAGTCCAATCAGGCAGCAGCTCAAATACAAACACTATTCGGTATTGAGGGTGGGGCAAGCGGTGTCGTGATCGGTATCGTTTTGGCTATTGTTGTGGCAGTAGTGATCATCGGTGGTATCAAGCGTATCGCTAATGTCACAGGGAAGGTCGTTCCTTTTATGGCCGGGATCTATGTGCTGGCTTGTCTCGTGATCATCTTCGCAAATTTCAGTCTTGTTGACGATGCGCTGATCATGATATTTACGCAGGCATTTACTCCTGCAGCGGGTTTTGGTGGATTGATAGGAGTAGTGATCGTTGGTTTTCAACGGGCGGCATTTTCAAATGAAGCCGGTGCCGGTTCTGCCGCCATTGCTCACTCAGCTGTAAAAACAAAGTTTCCTGCGTCTGAGGGGATTGTTGCTCTTCTTGAGCCGTTTATTGATACTGTGGTAATCTGTACGATGACTGCTCTTGTAATCATCTTTTTCAACGGTGCAGATGTACAGGGTGATGTATTTGCCTACGCAGATGTCCAAAATCAAAAAGTGCTCATCGATGGAGTGCGTGTAGGTGGAGTTGATCTCACTTCGATGGCATTCAACTCGGTCATTCCCGGATTCTCTTATGTACTGACAATTGCGATCGTCCTTTTTGCTTTTTCCACCATGATCTCATGGTCGTATTATGGACTGCAGTCATGGAAATACTTATTCGGTCGTGGAAAAGGTGCAGATCTTGCGTACAAGATTATTTTTCTGATTTTTGTGGTCATCGGTGCTGCGATTTCTCTAGATGCGGTGATCAAGTTTTCTGATGCGATGATCCTCGCACTTGTATTTCCTAATATGATCGGCTTATTGTTCCTATTCCCTCGGGTGAAGGAAGAAATGAACAGGTATATGACAGCAATCAAAGGGATGGTTACCGGCTAAGGAAGCGTAAATTCAGAACTGAGAAAATATGCATTGCAACGTATTGCAACTATGAAGCACGTGGCCTATATCCTGCTGGGCTCAAACCTTGGAGATCGTCTGAATTACCTGAGCCGGGCACGTGATAAAATACATGAGCTATCAGGTCATGTCATTGCGGTTTCGAGGATTTACGAGACTGAACCGTGGATGATGGCTTCAGACCTTCCATTCCTCAATCAGGCACTCAAACTAAAAACACAGCTTGATCCTCATCAACTTTTAAAAAGCCTTCAGGATATTGAAATTTCTCTGGGACGCATACGCAGTGAAAAAATGACCGCTAGAAATATTGATCTGGACATCGGGCTCTATGATGATATGGAAATAAACTCTTCGGAGCTGGTCATTCCCCATCCCCGGCTGCATGTGCGGAATTTTGTACTTGCCCCTCTTTCCGAAATTGCAGGTGATGTCTCACACCCTGTGCTGTCTCGTACTATTTCAGAACTCTATAAAGACTCTTCTGATCATGGCGAAGTCAGTATATTGGCACGGTCATGAGTGCAACGCTTCCATATAAGTATATCTGCATCGAAGGCAACATCGGAAGTGGTAAAACATCACTTTGTGAGTTGCTCTCCCGCAAACACAGTTGCCAGTTGATTCTGGAGGAGTTTGCCGACAATCCATTCCTCCCCTACTTCTACGAAGACCCTGTTCGGTATGCGTTTACCGTAGAATTGTTTTTCATGACTGAAAGGCATAAACAACTGCAGCACAGCCTCCTCAAACCGTCGCTTTTTGCCGACATGTTTGTGTCCGATTATATTTTTTGGAAGACCATGATTTTTGCAAGGCGCAATCTGGATGCTGAAGAGTACCGTCTTTTGCAGAATCTTTTCAATATTCTCAATAACAACTTCCCGGCACCTGACCTCCTTGTCTATCTGCATCGCTCGCCGGATAAACTCCTCGAAAATATCCGCGCCCGGGGCAGGCACTATGAACAATCAATTACCAGGGAATACCTGAAGGGAATTCAGGACTCGTATTTTGAATTTTTCAGAGGCCAGGTCGCCTACCCCATTCTGATCCTTGAAGTGGAGCATCTCGATTTTGTAAATATTCCAGCGCACTACGAAGAGATTCAGCATTTGTTGAAGCGAAAATACCTTCCTGGAATGCATCGGATACAGCTTCACCTTTGAGGATAGCAAACCCCTGAGCGCTTTCTCTTGCTTATTAAACTATAAGGTCTAAGCCTTCTCAAGCCTCAGATACAAGGTCATGTATTGAGTGGGTTGCAATTTCGAACGACTCTGTGCGTATGAAATGAAAGCTGCCCTGATATCCTGTGTCAGACATGCGCACTAGTCGGAGCAATATGGCTATTCGACGTTTTAATGTGGCACAAGTCGATTCAATGTCCGTTTCAAACTCACACGGCCTATATTTGCACCATGCGGCAATTCTTAAAATTCACATTGGCATCATGCCTTGGTATTACTTTGGCTTTTGGTCTTTTGATATTTCTTATGATCGGTATAGCCACTTCGGCGACTATGGCTCCTCAAAAGACTGTGAAGTCAAACTCTGTACTTGAAATTGCACTTGATTATTCCCCACCTGAGCTGACCAATAATGTTGAAGCCAGCGCAATGGGGCTTAACTCCGGTGATATTGTAGGATTTCAGGACATCTTAAAACTCATCAGACTCGCTAAATCTGACGATAAAATATCGGGCATATTCCTCGACCCGTCGCGCATGGGATATGGACCAGTCACCGGTCATGACCTGCTTGCGGCACTAGAAGATTTTAAGGAGAGTGGGAAATTCGTATTGGCGTATGCCAATTTCTATGGACAGGGAGGATACTATCTGGCTTCGGTTGCCGATACGATCATGCTCAATCCAATAGGTGGTATCGACTTCAGAGGGTTCGCTTCATTCGTCCCCTTCTTTAAAGACCTGATGGACAAGACCGGCATTAAGATGCATATCTATTACGCAGGTCAGTTTAAAGGAGCAACAGAGTCGTTTCGCCGGGCAGACATGAGTCCTCAAAACAAAATGCAGACGCGAGAGTATCTCGAAGATGCCTATGGGGAATTCCTCATTGACATTTCGAATGTCAGGGGGATTGATAAGTCACGCTTGCGCAGTATTGCGGACGGACTGCATTCCAGTGATGCCAAAGACGCTTTGGCGTTGGGTCTGATAGATATGATCGCCCATGAGGACGAAGCAACAGACTGGATGCGCAGAAGGTCCGGACTAGAATCCGGGAAGAAAGTGGTTAAGATCAGTATCGAGGATTACTATACCACAAAAAACCTGAAACAGGGTACTGGCAACGACCGTATTGCAGTCGTGTATGCTGAGGGATCTATCATGCATTGCGATGAGAACTACGGGACGATTTGCGATGGGCAATTTGTAGAAACTCTGGCGAAATTGAGAAAATCGAAGAAGGTAAAGGCCGTTGTATTGAGGGTCAATTCACCAGGTGGCAGTATTCTGGCTGCCGAAAATATTCTACGGGAAATTGTGCTTTTACAAGAAGCAGGAAAATCTGTCGTCGTGTCCATGGGAGACTACGCTGCATCGGGCGGTTACTATATCGCATGTACGGCTGACAGGATCTTTGCCTCATCAAATACACTCACGGGGTCCATTGGGGTTTTTACTATGATCCCAAATCCGAATGCGCTGATCCGCGAAAAGCTTGGCATTAATTTCGATACGGTGCGCACCACAAAACACAGTGCGTCCTTTTCTCCATTTTTTGACTGGAGTAGCGAAGAAAATGCCATGATGAAAAAGCGCACGGATGACTTCTATGAGTTCTTCCTTGAGAAGGTCTCCGAGGGCCGCGACATGACTGTAGATGAAGTCAATGATGTAGCACAGGGAAGAATCTGGACGGGTAAACGAGCACTGGAACATGGTCTGGTCGATGAAATCGGAGATCTGCAGGACGCGATCAAATCAGCTGCAAGCCTCGCTGATCTTGACGAATATAAAGTCATGGAGTATCCTAAACTCATGGATCCATGGACCAAATTAATCACAGAATTTACTCAGCAGAGTGCCCAGACTACTGTGGACAGGTATTTTAATACAAAACTGCGCCAGCAAATTCCTCACTTTGATGAGCTGAGAGCACTGATCACCACAAATGGCCCTGTAGCACGACTGCCTGTTATCATTCAGCACTAACTGTGACGTACAGGACTGAAGTCATTCAGCACTCATAGATTCAGAAACGATCTCTTAGCATAAGATTAACAGTTTAAAGCGAAACTATATGTATCTACATTAGTTGTATATACATATATTTGCGCATCATGAAAATTGAAGACTCAATTCATCAACCGAAGTTTTCCTCTGCTACTCAAAAAGCGATCATCAATTTGATGTACACGGCATCGTGGTTGAGCAATGAGATAGAGCAGGTCATGAAGCCATTTGGCATTTCCTCACAGCAATTCAATATCATGCGAATTTTGCGGGGACAAGGCAGTCGTCCGGTGAGTCTAAAACTTGTGACCGGGCGTATGATAGACCATATGTCTAATACATCGCGGCTGGTAGACAAGCTGGTTGCAAAAGGGTATGTACGGAGAGAGACAGCAGAATGTGACCGAAGGCAGCTGGAGATTTCACTGACAGATTCTGGCAGAGTGTTACTGGAAAAAATGAGTATACGCGTGGATGAAGTCAACCACATATTATTCGACCATATGGTTGAAGACAAGCTTGTCACATTGAATGGCATTCTTGATGAATTAAGGGAAAAAGAAATTTAATTATAAAAACGAATCACGATGAAGAAAATTTTTATTGCATTATTTGCTCTGAGCCTACCGGCGATGATGATTGCAAATAACGGAGACGACGGAAAAGCAACCTACAAAGTAGATGCCTCCAAGAGTTCTGTAGCCTGGAAAGGCTATAAAGTGACTGGTGAACATGAGGGTCTTATTTCAATTACCTCAGGAACGATCAACATGGACGGGGACAAGCTGACAGGTGGAGAGTTTACCATCAATATGGCCTCACTTACCGCGACGGGTATGGAAGCAGATACGCAAGCCAAACTTGAAGGGCACCTCAAATCAGATGATTTTTTCGGAGTGGCCAGTCATCCGACGGCTCATCTGAAGATCACGAAGGTCAAATCCAAAGACGGCGTATACCATGTGACAGCTGATGTGACAATCAAGGAAATCACACATCCGGTTGAATTTGAGACGACCGTAACGAGTGCCGGAGGCGTGATGAGTGCTACTTCTAAAATCACGATTGACAGATCCAAATACAATGTGCGCTACGGGTCGAATAGTTTCTTTGACAATCTCGGCGACAAAGCGATTTATGACAATTTCGACCTGACTGTTGAACTGAAATTTTCTGAGGAAGTTTCAGACTAGATGCCGGGTTCGGGTTAATATCTGAATAAACGATAAAGAGAGAGGTAGTGCGCAAGTGCTGCCTCTTTTTTTATTGCACAATAAGCATCCCCCTACTCCATTTCCAAAACTGTACATTCGGTCAACGAAGAACAATTTTTAGCACAATTTCAATCAAAGCAAAATGGAACAAAACGTATTACAAAGTGCTGCAAAGGCAGTAAAAAATTGGTGGCTACTCGCACTTTTGGGCATCTGTCTCATTCTTCTGGGGCTGTGGGTTTTCAGAAATCCCGGAGGCACATTGCTTGGGCTCGCGACATTTTTCTCTATCATGCTCTTCATATCGTCAATTTCATCCATCGTGTTTGCTCTGACAAACAGAGAGACCATGCAAGGCTGGGGAAGAAACCTGGCAGCTGGCATTTTCGAACTTATGATCGCCATCGTGCTATTGCGCAATCCACTACTAGCTGGACTCGCTCTGAATTTCCTTATCGGATTCTGGGTCATGTTCAGAGGTATAAATCTCATCAGCATGGGCCTGGAGCTACGCAACTATGGTCTCGAAAACTGGGGCTGGGTATTTACGGGTGGTGTATTGGCATCAGTATTAGCGTTTTTTATTCTCATCGATCCGCTTGCAGGTGCCGTGACAGTAGCGGTTTGGGCAGGCATGTCATTGATTATGGCCGGCATCTTCAACATATTCGTTGCCATGATTCTCAGGAGAGTCAAGCTAAAGACTGGGGATATCAAGGAATTTGTGCAGGCAGTGAGGGATACTGAATCCTGACTTTTGTCAGGATGATGCAAGATGCGGGTCCAAAGGACTCCTTCGGAGATGCTATCCGGGATGCGGAGATGCTGTCCGGGATGCAGAGATGCTGTCCGGGATGCAGAGATGCTGTCCGGGATGCAGAGATGCTGTCCGGGATGCAGAGAT
>QMOR01000160.1 GCA_003648285.1 Bacteroidota bacterium | reverse complement strand
TAGGTGGTGATTTTGATAATGATGGTGATGTTGATTACGTCGTGGGAAACCTCGGGCTTAATTCAGATTACAAGGCAGGACCCGGAGCACCGGTTCAATTGTACTCGGGCTATTTTGATAACAATCGAAGTTGGGATGCCATTTTGTGCAATTACAATCTGGATGAAGATGATGTACACCGGTCATTTCCAGCACATTTTCGCAATGATCTGATTGGGCACATGGCAAGCATACAAAAGATATTCCCTGATTTTGAGTCATATGCAACCGCCTCAATCCATGACATTCTCGCTACAGATCAACTCGATTCAGCAAGAATCTTGTCGGCCCACACCTTGCAGTCTGCATATATTGAAAACCTAGGTGATGGTGGTTTCGTCATGCACCCCCTTTCAATAGAAGCACAGATTTCACCGATACACGGCATGCTCGTACGAGATGTGAATAATGACGGGGATCTGGATGTGATTTGTACTGCAAACTTCTATGGTGCAGATGTGAGGACCGGACGCTATGATGCCTCAAGGGGGATGTGCCTGATTGGAAATGGAGAGGGTGCATTCAGGGTTGCACAACCTGCAGAGACAGGATTTTTCAATATTGGAGATTCACGGGCATTGATCGGGATTGAAGTCGAAGACAAGTCAATTGTTATCGCAGCAAGTAACAAGGGTGGCGCCACCAGCTATATATTGAATAATGGCGATCCGAAGTCGACTTATATCCCTAAACTTACTGAGTCATCTGCCACGTTAGTATTTCATAATGGTGTAAGAAGAAAACATGAATTTTACTACGGTAGCGGCTACTTGTCGCAATCATCACGTGCATGGAGGATCCCTCTAAATGCTACTGTACAATCATCAAAAGACAATGAATAAGGTGCGTAACACAATGCGAACGACGCTACTAATAGTATGTATTTTGTCTTTAGGACATCTTCTGTATGCAGATGTATCATTGCCTAGATTATTTTCAGACCACATGGTACTTCAACGGAATCAGCCAATCAATGTTTGGGGTTGGGCAGATCCGGGAGAGCAGGTGAAGGTGACCTTTGATGGCAATCGCTACAAGACTGTGGCGGACGTGTCTGGCAATTGGATCATTAAAATGGACCCGCTATCCGCCGGAGGTCCATACGTGATGGAGATATCTGGCATTAATGAACTCTCATTTAAGGATATACTCATAGGAGACGTATGGTTGTGTTCAGGACAGTCAAATATGCAGTGGAATCTTCATCAGACAAATTATCAGGAAACAGACACAACATTTGTGCGAGATGGCACAGTGAGGTTGTTCACGGTCGGCATACAATGGGACTATCAGCCACTCACAGATGTCAGTAGTGGATCATGGAGTGAGATGACAATGGAGAATATCCAGTTCTTTTCAGCAGTTGGATATCATTTTGGTAAATTTTTAAGCCAGAATGTCGATGTGCCTGTTGGATTGATAAATAGCAGCCTCGGGGCCAGTAGTATTGAGGCCTGGATGAGCAATGAAACTCTCGTTGCATTTGACCAGTTCAAGCCGGATATAGAACCGATTCTCGAGCATGGAAAGAACTTTCAGGAATTGCAGGATGATTTCGAAAATGAAAGGGCTGATTGGGAAGCGAACTACTACTTGAAAGGACCAGGAATTGAAGGCGAGTGGTATGAGCCTGAAACGGATGTATCGGAATGGCAAGAAATTCAGGTGCCGGGATATTGGGAAGAGTACGGGTTGTCTGATCATGATGGAGCGGTATGGTATCGAAAGGAATTCGATTTGCCTGACAATTTTAATGAAGATCAATTTTTAATACAACTCAATCAGATAGACGATTACGACAAAACATGGATCAATGGTCATTTGGTTGGTGAGACATATGGTCGGCGCTCACATCGGAATTATGATGTCGATGCCGGAATTCTTAAAGCAAAGAATAATGTGATTGTAGTCCGTGTATTTGATATTGGTGACAAAGGGGGGTTTACCACAAATGCATTCTGGGGCAATCCCATTCTTCTTGGCAGTTGGAGGTTTAAGAAGGGTTTGGAAATTGATTCAGAAACATTTCCCACAGTGACTATGCCAAATGCCAGTCCCTTTTCCTCCCCCGGTGTATTGTACAATGGGAATATTGCCCCACTCATGCCGTTTGGAATCAGAGGTGTTATTTGGTATCAGGGAGAGAGCAATGAGTATCGGGCGCATGAGTATCGCGAATTACTTCCTGCGATGATTAAGGGATGGCGAGAAAATTGGGGCCAGGGCGTTTTTCCATTCCTCATCGTACAACTTGCAAATCATCACGAAGTTTCTTCACGCCCTTCGGAAAGCAGATGGGCTGAAGTACGTGAAGCTCAGTTTATGGCTTTGGCTTTACCTAATACCGGTCTTGCCTGTGCTATTGATATCGGTGAAGCGATGGATATTCATCCAAAAAACAAAGAAGAGGTAGGAAAAAGATTAGGTATTTCAGCCTTGAAGGTGGCATATGGAATGGACGTAGTGTACTCGGGTCCGGTAGTGAAATCTGTTGAATTTACTGAGGATGAAATTCTGATTACGTTTGAAAACGTGGGTAGTGGACTTGTGAATAAAAGAGGAGCTGAGGTGTTGCAAGGATTTGCAGTTGCAACCGACGAAAGGTATTTTGCATGGGGAGAAGGCCATATCGTTGGCCCGGACAAAGTGTTGATAACCAATCCTCATGATGAAGTCCCTGTGGCGATCAGATACGGATGGGCAGATAACCCGAAATTTGCTGATTTATACAATTCAAAAGACTTGCCGGCAGTTCCATTTCGAACTGACAGCTGGCCCGGTCTGACTTTTAAAGCGGTTTACGAGCATGACGCCCCAAGATTTTAAAATAGTATTCAGTAACTAATGACACGACACTTATTTTGGGCATTAATTTTCCTTGCCATCACAGGTTGCAATGGACCGGATGAAGAAATCATTATTCCCTCACGCGAGGTGGTAGATACAGGGATATATGACCTTGACGATGTAGAAAGTGGTGGTGAAAATTCCTCAAGTTTATTTTGTTCACCCGTGCCTGTAGACAATGGCTTTTCATGTTGGGATTTAGCGGTGGACGTGTCCATTTCATGCCACTATGATTCTCTTTTTAATCGCTATGGTGATGGTTGGACTGGTGCCGATGCTACTTATTCGACCACCTTGCCTGATGGACGGCGTTTTTGGTTGTTTGGAGATACATTTTTGGGGACAGTGAATCCGGACGGATCACGCCCGGGTGGAAATCCATTGATTAATAATTCAGTTGTCATCGAAAAGGGCAAGAGTTTTAAGACACTGCACGGAGGTACAAAAGAGGCTCCCCGCGCATTTCTTGAGCCATCAAACGCCGAGCATTGGTATTGGCCCAATGACCCGACCGTATATGGTAATGAGTTACATGTGCTGCTGTCAAGAATGGGCCGTTCGGGAACAGGAGGGATGTGGGACTTTCACCTGGTATCAACAGATTTGGCCATTTTTTCATTGCCTGACCTCGAGTTGATTTCTCTGGAGGTGAAAGAGCCCGGAGATGATGTGTATTGGGGTGCTGCGGTGATGGAGGATGATGAGTACACATATATCTACGGGATTAAGGATGAAGGCCTCAATAAATTTGTTTCAATTGCGCGTGCGGAGGATGGCGACATATCCGGGGACTGGCAGTTTTTTGACGGCACAGCTTGGACGGATGAGCCAAACGGGCACACTGTCCGCGACGGAACTTCGAATCAGTTTAGCGTATTTAAATCTGAGAGTACATATTATTTAATGACACAGAAAATCGTCTTTAGCCCGGAGTTGTTGCTCTTTAGTTCTTCTACTCCGACAGGGCCATGGACAAATCAGAAGACCCTGTACTGTACACCGGAATTGGGTGGCAATATTTTTACTTATAATGCCTTCGTACATCCCGAGCTGTCTCGTGATGGTGATTTATTCATCACGTACAATGTGAACAGTTTTGAATTTGGGGATTTATTTACGGACGTCAGAAATTACAGACCACGATTTATTCGTGTACAAAATTGGCAATAGATGAACTCAAAATTAATTACGATCGTCGCTGTTTCTATTTTGCTTTTGTCTTTCGGACAGATGACAATTCAGGAAAGTGAATTCAAATATACCGTAGAAGCGGCACCCGAATGGGACGCCCTTTTTACCAGGTACTCCGGGTGGTTTGGGGGAGATGGAATATTCGCCATACCACGAAGTGGGATAGAATATCAGGAGGTTAAAGATTCGACCGAAAATATGATCCTGTTTAGCGACACTATGGTGGGAGAGATCGAGGAAGGTGAGCTGAAGGATGGCTTCACGATGGTGAATAATTCAATCGCGTATATGCAAGGCAAGAATCCTGCTGAGGCAAATATCACCTTTCTTGTCGATCAGGATTCTGAGGGGAAAAGCCAGTCCTTGTTTCCGATGAAATTGAAGATTGCAGAGGAAGGTGAGTACTATTGGCTGGGAGACGGATTTGTAAATCCAAGCAATCAAAACACTTACATTTTTGCCTATCGCGTTGTGAATAAACCTGAGTATCCCGTATTCGGATTTGACATCATGGGTGGGGCAATTATAAAGCTGCCCGCGGATGATCGCTTTCCATTTCGCCGTCAGGAACAAATATCATTTCCGTTTTTTTATCCAATCAAACCACAAGTTGTTGGATCTTTTGGCGCAGGAATTCTAGTTAATACGAAGTCCTCTCGTGTGCCGAATCCCGATGGATATATCTACGTCTATGGAGTGCGCGATCCGGGGAAAGAGTTGCTCATTTCAAGGGTTCTGCCAGAGAAATTCGAAGATTTTGATGCCTGGAAATTTTGGAATGGCAAAAAGTGGGTTCGGGACTATCTGAAAGCAGCGCCGGTCACAGACGGCGTGTCCAATGAACTGAGTGTGACACCATTGCCAAATGGAAAGTACATACTCATATTTACAGCTGGAGGAGTGGAGCCGGCGGTACATATGCGGATTGGTGAGAGTCCGATTGGACCTTTCGGTCCAGTCATTAGTATTTGGGATTGTTCAGATGCTATCGAGGAACCAGAGTTCTTTGCATACAATGCGAAAGCCCATCCAAGCTTGTCTCAGCCCGGGGAGCTATTGATCAGTTATAATGTCAATTCATTTAAGTTTTGGGATCAGGTAAGGGATTACCCGAATTTATACAGGCCTCGTTTTTTTAAATTGAAATATGAAAACTGAAAGAATGACAAGTATTCTGTTGAGTAAGTACAGGTATCCAAGTATCTTGATTGTCATGTTTTTTGGGAGCTTGGGTTTCTTGTCATCCCAGGATTTTAACTATCACGTGGAGCCTGCTCCGGAATGGACCAACTTGTTTTATCGGACGAGCGGATGGTTTGGGGGCGATGGTGTTTTTTCAATAGGCCTTGATGGAAATGACGAGAATGACGGGTCGGAGAGGACTCTTGTTATTTTTGGCGACACCTTTATTGGAGAAGTTGAGAATGGAGCTCCGAAGCCGGATTATAAAATGGTCCACAATACTGTGGCATACGTAAGTGGAGTTATTGCGGAGCCTGAGAATATTGAATTTCATTACAAACAGGACCTGGCAGGCAAGCCAGTATCTTTTTTTGACCTGGAAAATCCAAATGAGCAACTCGGTCAATTTCATTGGTTGGGGGATGGGTTTGTCAATGTTGATATGGATTCTACATTGTACCTGTTTGCGTATCATATCGAATGGACAGGCGACAATGTCTTTGATTTTATTGAGCCTGATGTTTCACTTATTGCAATACCCTCCGGCAGTGAGCCCCCGTTTACGGAACAGAGGCATATCAATGTGCCATTGCATGTGATGACGGAGAATTATGGAGAGGGGAATTTTGGATCCGGGATCTTTGCAAATACATCTTGGGCAAGTGCAAAAAATCCGGATGGATATATCTATGTCTATGGTTGTATTGGAAGTGATAAAAACCTCATTGCAGCCCGAATTAAATCCTCGCAGTTTGAGAATATTAAAAAGTGGCGATTTTGGGATGGCAAAGATTGGGTAAAGGAAATTGAAAATGTGGTTCCCATAACGAACGCTGTGTCAAACGAACTCAGCGTGACTCAGCTTGATGATGATCGATATTTATTGGTTTTCCAGGTGCTGGGAATTTCTGACAAAGTCGGCGTACGTGTTGGAAAGAGCCCAATTGGTCCTTTTGGAGATATCATTGAAATTTATCGGACGCCTGAGTTCGACGAGGGACTGTGGCCGTATAATGCGAAAGCCCATCCGGCTCTTTCAAAAGAAGGTGAGCTGCTTATTAGCTACAACACGATCACGCCTGATTTTTGGAATGACATTGAAAAAGACGCGCACATTTATCGACCAAGATTTATCCGATTGATTTTAGACTAGTTTCCTTTTCTATCTCCAGCAATCGATTGTACTTCGACAATCGCTCTGATTGGGTAATGGAACCAACCTTGATATAGTCTGCCGACCACCCAACGGCGAGGTCTGCGAGCCAGTTGTCTTCTGTTTCTCCGCTGCGAGCGGAAATGACGCAGGTCCAATCGGCAGATCTCACAAGTTGTAGAGCTTTCGCCGCCTCGTACAGAGTACCTATCTGATTGACTTTCAGGAGAAGGGAGTTTGCGGCTTTGTGCTCAATGGCATATCGGATCCTGTCAGGGTTGGTACAAAGCAGGTCATCTCCCACGATAGCTACGTTTTTTCCGACGCTTGCATTGAACGTTATCCAGTGCCCCCAGTCTTCTTCAGCAAAGCAATCTTCAATGGATAGAATCGGATACTTTGACAGCCAAGTGGTCATTGTCTTCGAAAATTCCTTTCCAGTCAAGTCACCTGTGCTCAGTTGATAAAATCCATTTTTATAGAATTGAGAAGCTGCTACATCGAGCGCGAGTGCCACATCCGTGCCGGAATCAGTACGCAATTGTTGGATGGCCTCCATCGCACATGTCATCATCTCTTCTTCTGATGCGAAATCCGGTGCGAGCCCTCCCTCATCTGCTGTCAAAGCACGCATACCATATCGCTCACGTATAATTTGCGCACTCTTTTGATAGACCTCGTATGTTGTCGAAAGCGCCAATCCTATGTCAGCACATTGAGGCAATATCAAGCAATCTTGAATGGCAACTTGCTGCCCTGCATGTGCACCACCACTGAACAGGTTGACCATAAGTTTTGGCATTGCGCCTCTTGATGAGTCGATCAGTTTAGCGAAGTAGTCATAGAGTGAAATTCCCCTGTCAAGAGCCCTTGCACGCGCAAATGCCAGGGAAATGGACAGAATGGAATTGGCACCGATCCTACTCTT
>QMOR01000159.1 GCA_003648285.1 Bacteroidota bacterium | reverse complement strand
CCAGATTGCACACTGGACGCATCACCTCGCCGAAGTATTCGTTATAAGAAGAGTATTTCCATTCAGACGGATGCACAGAAAATCCAGCCTCCACAGGATTCATATGGATATAGTGCAAGCACCACAAGGCATATGAACTCATGTCCCCGCTACCCGTATTTTTACGCTTGGTGTTTTGCTGAAACAACGATCCTGTTCGATCATGTTGAACATTAATTGCTTTCGTATAGCTACTCAATACTTGCTTCAACCCAAATGAAAAATTTGACAAATTCGAAAAGGAGATCGGCTCATCTTTCTTCACCCGAGGAGCAAGTGATTCTTCCGTTAATAATACAAGTAAATGAAAGTGATTCGGCATTAAACAATAACCTATTATCTCCGAGCAGCAACCAATATACCGTCGCACTTTAGACAAGAAAAATTCGTAGTTCTCATTACTGTGAAATAAATTCTCCCGGTTAATCCCCCGGTTATAAACATGATAAATGTGGTTCGCAAGCATGCAGATGTGGTTTATAGTTCAGTAAATGTGGTTCGCAAATATTCTGAATAATAGATATTTATTCTCAGCTTTGCAACGTGTGGCACACCTTAAGGTGTGCCACACCCTTAAATTATCGATATTTGAGACGATGACATACAACAAACTCACTCCGGAAGAAGAAAACATCATCCAGAACAAAGGAACCGAACGCCCATGGACCGGTGAATACAACGATCACAAAGAGGGAGGAACATATATCTGCAGGAGGTGTAACTCCTCCCTATACAAATCAGAAGACAAATTTGATGCACATTGTGGGTGGCCAAGCTTCGATGATGAGATCAGCGGTGCTGTCCGGCATCAGACGGATTCAGATGGTCGCAGAACCGAGATTCTCTGCGCAAATTGCGACGGCCATCTCGGACATGTTTTTGTCGGCGAGCAACTGACTTCCAAGAATGCAAGGCATTGTGTAAATTCACTTTCGATGCGTTTTATCAAAGCAGGCGACCCTATTCCTGATATGATTGGTGGTTGATGCGATTTGTCAAATCCAATTATCCCTGCTACTAAATACAAATCCGGACATTACAAACATGCATTTATAGCATCCGATCACGCGAGTAAGCTATCCATCCAATCAATAGTTCGCATTTTCGTCGTAACTTCCATTGCTTACACATTAAATTTAGCACCATGATACGTCTTCTGCCAATCGCTTGCTGCATCCTCATACTGCTGCAATGCACTCCAAAACAAAATCCAGCGACACCAGAACAGGTTGCCCGAAAACCATCCAATGGTTCATGTGCTCCAACGCTCGTGGGAGAATATATCACAGACAAGGCGGCACCGGTTTTTACGGGATTGGACTACTTTAATTTTCCAATCACCACAGACTCAAAAGCTGCACAAATGTATTTTAACCAGGGATGGGCTCTTGCCGCTGGATTTAATCACGCAGAAGCAGCGCGCTCGTTTTACTGGGCCGCACAGGAAGATCCCGACTGCGCGATGTGCTATTGGGGGCTCGCCTATGTGCTCGGACCAAATTACAATGCGGGGATGGATCCATCGGTCGTGTCCGACGCCATACAGTCTATCAAAGCTGCTGAACTCCTTTCTTCTAATTGCACTGAGCGGGAGCGCGACCTGATATCCGCCATGGCCAAACGCTACCCTGCAAAGACAGCTGATGACCGTTCTGAATTTAATGCGGACTATTCAAAAGCATTTGCAGCGCTCTATACTAAATATCCAAAAGACCATGATATCGCAGCCCTGTATGCAGAATCACTTATGAACCTGCATCCATGGGATCTTTGGGACAAAGAAGGCAATCAACGGGAATGGACAGCTGAGATACTTGACATTCTGAGTGATATCCGCAAAGACGACCCGAAACACGCCATTGGCAATCACTTTTATATTCACGCAGTAGAAGCTTCGCATACACCTGACATGGGAAATGAAGCGGCAAACTTGCTGGAAGATATCGCTCCCGGCGCAGGCCATCTCGTACATATGCCATCGCACATTTACATCCGCACTGGCAAATACAATGATTGCTCCCGTGTCAATGCTGAAGCTGTAAATGTAGACAGCGTATATACCACCGCCTGCCATGCTGCAGGCGCCTATCCGCTTGCATATTATCCACATAATTTTCACTTCTTGTGCGCATGCGCAGCACTGGAAGGCAATGGTAAATTGGCCTACAGTGCATCCATCCGCATGCAGGAAAAACTGGATACAGACATCATGCGCGAAGACGGTTGGGGAACTGTCCAACACTACTATACCATCCCGTACTATATCATGGTAAAATTCGAAATGTGGGACGAGATTATGGCTACAGCGATGCCCGATGATGACCTCAAGTATCCACGCGCAGTGCTGACGTATGCCCGCGGTATGGCACTCGCCGACCGAGGTAAAATCGAGTCCGCCAAATCCGAACTGGAATCTCTTAAAGCTCTCGCAGCTGACGATGCCCTAAAATCAATTAACATTTGGGAAATCAATGAGGCTTCAGACCTTACCAGCATAGCCGAGCTCGTTCTCGAAGCCGAAATACTCGTCAATTCTCATCACCACAAAGCTGCTATTCCAATCCTCCAAAAGGCAATTGCCCTGGAAGACAAATTAAATTATAACGAACCTCCCGACTGGTTCTTCTCTGTCAGACATTACCTGGGAGATGCATACCTGCAACTCGGTAATTGGACGGCCGCCGAAGAAGCGTATCGACAGGACCTCTTTAATTTCCCTGAAAATGGCTGGGCACTCAGCGGATTGCATAAGGCACTAAAAGAACAAGGGCGAATAGCTGAGGCAGATGAGGTGCGCAGCCGTTTTGATGCTTCCTGGCAGAGGGCAGATCAGGAGCTCGCAGGATCAAGAATTCTGTAATTCGTTTATTGGTTCACTATGATCACACCTTGCTGAAAGAAGCGTCAGTATCGTCACCGAAAACCACGATCAAACAACCTAGTTCACTGCATCAAAGTCACCTCTCAAAATCCGATAGCGCTTCCTGGCTTCAATCGAAAACGTACTGGCCGAATATTCCATAAACAGCTTCTCGTACAGATCCTGTGCCTTGGGCAGATCATTTAACTGGCCTTCATATAATTGCGCCAGCGCATAAATAGAGTTGTCGGCGCGAATCTCTTCAGGATAATTGTCGGCAATCTCCTGATACAACTCGGCGGCCTCTTCATACTTGCGTTGCTTCTCATAAATCTGGGCTTTCAGGTATAAGATGTCATCCTGAAGACCATGGTCGGGGTAGATATTACTCAGTACACTGAGCTTTTCAAAAGCCTCGTCAAATCGATTTTGAAAAACCAGAAGCTCCGACTCCGCATACACTGTCAGCGGATGGTCAGTCGTATCGAGACCCAGATTGTCCATAATAAAGACAGACATATCGAGAGCGTCATTAGCAATCATGCGCGACGTGGACGCCTTAAGGATATCAAATTGAGCCTGGGCCCATTCAAAGTCAGCATTGAAGTAAGACAGGCGGGCATTTCTAAATCTTGCCTCCTGACCCAATGGATCCTCTCTGAATGCTTTATCAACCTGCGAATACAGTAGTGTTGACTCCCATATTTCACCATTCATGAGTTGAAAATCCGCGAGATCGAGTTTTGCATAGGCCCTCACCTTCTTATTCACGCCAGGATACGAAACAACCTCCTGAAGCAATGCGATAGCCGCATCCAGATCATTAATATAGAACGCCTGTAGTCTGGCCAGCTCAGCAATGATCGGTGCTGTCGTGCGATTTCGACCTACATCGTCCAGAAATGCATTGTACTGACTTTCCAGTGCGCGCAAATCCTCTTCTGTATAGTCATAATTGCGGACAATCTTGTTGCGGCGCTCGATGAGCGACAAGCGCTTCGCTTCCATGTAATAAGAAGATCCGGGACCTTTCTCCGTCACAATATATTCATATGCCTCAATTGCTACATCGGACTCGTTGGCATTCGACGCCATTCGTGCTATCCGATATACACGCTGACCATTTTCTTCAAGCCGGATGTCCAGTGCTTTGACCTGTCTGAGTGCCGCCTTGAAGTCTTTCTTCTGAATGAAAACCCATGCCAACATCTGTGGAAAGTGATCTGCGTCAGGATACTCCTGGATCATCCCGTAAAGTTGGGTCAGGAGAATGTCCATATCGTCTTTGGGCAAATACCTCTGAAGGATGGTCTGTATCTGAGTGAGGCGCTTTGGATTTGCGTTTAAACTATACAGGTAGTTTTCGATCATCTTTTCCGAATCTCCTTTGCGACGGTAGAGGTCGGCAAGATTATTCGCAAAAAGTCCGGGTCGCTTTATCAGAATCTGACCCTTCTCAAAGGTCTCTATCGCCAGGTCATACTTAGTCAGCATCAGAAAATTATTACCCAATTTGGTAATCTCCCCAACGTCAGCGGGCAGATTTTCAATCGCATCAGCAAATGTCGCATCGGCTTCATCAAATCGATTCTGACGCTCGAGCACATTTCCCAATGTCACATACAGACTCACCCTGGTCGGATTATCGGCAATTCTTTGTTGTATAATTTTCTCACTCCTGGTATACTCCTCCATTGCGAGGAGACACTCAATATATTTGGTAAAATAATAGTCACTGCGCTTTGACTCCGTGTACAGACGCTCATATAGCTGAGACGCCTTCTCATACTCTCCGTCCAGGTAGTATTGATCGGCAAGCTTGGAGTTTTCAGCCTGTCCTGTCGCCATTGATACGATCAGTCCTACAAACAACACTATCAATCCAAATACTCTCATGCGCTATGATTCACAATACCAAAACGATGCCTGGCTTTAAAAGTTGTGACAAAAAAATGGCTGCGATCCCATGAAGAGGATGGCAGCCACTTTGATCCTTTCTATTCGCTTATTGTAGTTTAAACTTAATCGGTAATGTAAACTGTACGCGTACCGACTTGCCCCGTTGTTTTCCAGGTGTCCACTTCTGCGACATATTATTCATGGATTGTACGACGCGAAGTGCTTCCTCTCCGCAACCTGCACCAATGTCACGTGCAATACGGATATCAGTGATCGATCCGTCTTTTTCCACGACAAACTGTACTACAACTCCTCCCTGAATCCCATTTTCACGGGCTATTGCGGGATACTTGACATTCTTATAGACATACTGGAGCAGTTTCTTCTGTGCACATGCATACTTTTCCTGATTGGATCCTCCCTCGTCATCACATCCCGGGAATCGAGGCATTTGCTCCACTACCTTAAATATCTCTTCTATTTCGGGCTCCGGTGGAGGAGGTGGTGGTGGTGGGGCAGCTTCCACGTACTTCTCTTCTTCAATCACCGTTTCCTCTTCTACAGTCTGATCCATAAACTCCTGCTCTTCCTCTTCGAGAATCTCCTCTTCAGGAACCTCTTCGATTACCGGAGGAGGTGGTGGTGGTGGTGGCGGAGGTGGCTCAGCCGTTCTCGGTGGCTCAATCTCAATATCCTCATCCATCTCCATTGCATCATCCGGAATATATACTGCCGTTTCGTACTGAGTCCAACTCATAGCCAGCAATACCACAGCAAGTGATACGGCCAGACCAAAACGAAAGAACATTCCGGTATTTTTAAAAGAATCCACATCAGGATATTTAGCTCTCCCTTTTAGGGGTGAAGAAAATCCATCGGCGTGCTTTTCTTGCAGGTTATGATCAAATCGCTTTTTTAATACGTACCGAAAACCTAAGATCAGAATAATGACAAGGGCTAAAATCCCGAGCATATATCCTCCTAATGCACCTCCACTAACTTCCATAATATCTTTTTTTAAACAAAACACTAAACACGATGACGCCCAAAATAGCGCCGATAATATTAGCAATTATATCATTCACCTCAAAATGGCGGCCTCTTGACATCGCATCCTGAAGGTATTCCATCACCCCACCCCACATCATACAAAACAGCAATGTGTACAAAATTCCTTTCCATAGAGGCTTGCCAGGTCTTCCGCCCAAACCGTACATCATCAGTACAGCGGCGACAAAATACACGCCCATGTGAAACAACTTGTCCCGATAGGGAATCGAACTCATCCATGAGGTCCTGATATAGCTTCCGGAAATAAGAGAGAGGTATGTCACAAGTGTAAACCACACTCCGACCGGAATAAATCGCGCGACGTTTCGCAAGCGACTTTGACCTTCAAGATGCCCCTGGTTCACACTTTGGTGTATGTCCAACAAGAAATCATCCGATCAGTGCGCCATATCCGGCAGAATCCATGAGCCCTGACATCTCATCAGGTTGCGTCACGGCGAGCTTCACAATCCATCCCGCACCATATGGATCAGAATTTATGACACCTGGATTGTCACCTTCGTCTTCATTCAACTCATCGTTAAACTCAAGCACTCTTCCCGAAATCGGCATAAACAAGTCAGACGTAGTTTTTACAGCTTCCAATGTCCCAAAGACATCATCCTTCGCCACATCTTCGCCAACTGTATCGACCTCTACATATACTAACTCGCCCAGTTCGCCCTGTGCAAAATCAGTAATGCCAATCACGGCAATGTCAAAACCATCATCAGTCTGCTCACCGGTTAGTGATAGCCACTCATGCTCTTTGGAATATTTCAGATGATCAGGAGTATTCATTTCGTACAATTTATTTGATTCTGGAATAGTAGTTCAGTCGTAAAAATAATCTTTCGCATAAGATATCATACTGCCAATGTCACAGCAATCCAAATGTTTCCATTTAAATGGCATACGTACGCGATCATCACCCGACTGCTCATATACGCACAGTACAGTTGGTGAGATTGAAATTTTACTACCTTGCGATCTTCAATTTCCAAAGGATAAATAAACTTTTATGCAAAAAACTCCAAAGGAGCTCTCTGGACATTTCTCCTGGGGCCTGATGGCTGTCATCGCATTGATATGCTTGCCGCTACACACATCAGCACAACTTAACGGCGCTCTACCGAAGGTGACCTCTGCGTATTTCCTGCAGAATGTCAACGTGGTTTCCTCGCCAGGTGCTTATCAGGAGAATATCAACATTCTCATCGAAGACGGCATGATTCAAACCATTGGATCGCGTATTCCAGTGCCATCACATGCCCGCATTATTCAATGTGACAGCATGTTTGTGTATGCCGGTTTTATCGAAGGTATTTCTCATACAGGCATACCTACCCGTGACAAGAGCGCAAACTCCAGCGGTAATACAGGCGGTTCCAAACAAAAAATAGATCGCGGAAATCCACCCAACGACTTGGCAGGTATCCGCCCTGATCGGTCTGTTCGTGATTTGTACAAGAGCTCTGAAAAGAGTGTCAGCAATGCCCGAAAATTAGGCTT
>QMOR01000158.1 GCA_003648285.1 Bacteroidota bacterium | reverse complement strand
GTTGCACCAGCAAACCACTCCGGGTCAAAAAGAATACCCCTGTGGTGGAGCGGTAGGGAACATAGAGCTGGAGCCCTATTTGAAATTGGGTTATGTACCCATTGAATACAGATTTGTTTCCAATACGCTTGAATATGCATACGATGACTGGTGTGTGTCGCAAATGGCGGCAGCTTTGGATAAGAAAGATGCATATAACACTTTTATCAAAAGAGCACACAATTACCAAAACATGTTCGATCCTGAAACAAAATTTATGCGTCCAAAATATGAAGATGGAACCTTTAGAAAACAATTCGATCCTGTAAGCTCTCCCCGAAATGAATTTGTGGAAGGCAATTCCTGGCAATTTACTTTTTTTGTACCTCACGATGTAACGGGGATTGTGAATTTAATAGGGAAAGAGGAGTTTAACCTCAGGTTAAACGATGGATTTGAAAAGTCTGTTGAAGCAAATTTTAATGCCACCGGGAACAGGATGTCTGAGTACTTAATCAACCATGGCAACCAACCGAATATGCAGGCGGCATACTTGTTCAACTACTCGGGCAAACCATGGCTTACACAAAAATGGGCCAGGGAGATTATGGACCGTTACTATGGTTCAACCCCACTTCATGGCTGGCTGGGCGACGAAGATGAAGGGCAAATGGGTGCCTGGTATGTGATGAGCGCCATGGGATTGTTTCAAACAGATGGCGGGGCTTCGGTAAAACCGTTTTATGAGATAGGAAGTCCGATTTTTAAGAAAATCACGATCAATCTGGATCCAGATTATTATCCAGGGAAAACATTTGTTATTGAAGCTAAAGACGTCTCCGCCAGTAATAAATATATTCAATCTGCTGTATTGAATGGAGAGGCGTTGTTGAAGCCCTGGTTCTTTCATGACGAGTTGGTGAAGGGGGGTAAACTAGTTTTGATTATGGGAGATAAACCCAATAAAAGTTGGGGTAGCCGGCCTGAAGATGCACCACCTTCAATGTCAGATGCTGATCATTAACGTATAACAGAATATCATGAGAAAGATCATTAAGCAAATTGTATTCATTACATTCTCTTTTCTGGGATTATTTTTCCTGGATCAGTGTACGAAACCGGTTGAGAATAGTGGAATATCCCCCGGCCATACCACCTATTACATCAATCCTGAAACAGGAGATGATGAAAATTCCGGTTTAAAGGAAAACAGGGCATGGCGCACCTTCAGTCATATTAACCAATTGCAGCTGGCAGCAGGCGACCGGGTAGAGATTACATCTCCCGGCTCGTTCGACCAAACATTTATATTGAAGGGTGAAGGCTCTGCTGAAAACCCTGTTGAGGTGCATTTTGCAGCCGGCCGCTACGATTTCTATACAGACAATATTACCCGGAAGAAGTACAATATTTCCAATACAAATTCCCAGCCCGACAGTCTGAAGTCAATTGGGATACTTCTTGAAGGAGCAAAACATTTCAACATTTCAGGCCCCGGTGCTGAAATAATCTACCGTGGTAAAATGATCGAGGTCTGTATCGACAGTTGCGAAAACATATCCGTCTCCGATCTGCATTTTGATTACCACCGTCCGACGGTGTCTGAATTTCAGGTTGTGGCAGTCGGGGAAGACCATGTTGATCTTCAAATACATAAAGATTCAGAATACAGGATTGAAGATGGGAATCTTATCTGGTACGGAGAAGGCTGGACATGCAATACCCGGATTCTTGGGCAGGAACTGAATTTGGAGACAAACGATGTAAAACGCTTATGGAATCCCATTGAAGGTATGCAGTTTGAGGAATTAGAACCCAACCTGGTCAGGGCGAGGGGAGCGCACAAAGTGAAGAAGGATCATGTATATCAGTTACGGGAAACTTTCAGGGACTATGCCGCCGTATTTACGCGGCGAAGCAAAAATATTACCTGGAAAAATGTGGATTTTTATTTTTTGCACGGCATGGGACTGGTGAGCCAGTTCTCGGAGAATCTTACCTATGATGCTGTTTCTATAGCGCCTGACAGTACCAGTGGCAGAACCACCGCCGCCTGCGCCGATATACTTCATATTTCAGGTTGCAAAGGAAAAGTGCTGGTAAAGGATTGTATTTTTAAAGGAGCGCACGACGATGCCATCAATATTCACGGAACCTATCTTCAGGTTGTTGAAAAGGTCTCGGAGAATCAGATAAAGCTACGTTTTATGCATCATCAAACCTATGGTTTTATGGCAGTTAACCCGGGCGATGAGATCGAATTTGTTGATGCTGAATCCTATGAATCACATGGATTGAACAGGGTTAAGGATGCCATAATGCTCAGTCCCAAAGAGATAATGGTGACGCTTGAAAGTAGTGTTCCCGGGGAGCTTGAGCTGGGGGATGCCATTGAAAATGTGACCTGGACCCCTGAAGTGGAAATTCGTGGCTGCCATGTTTCCTGGATTCCGACGCGAGGCTTTCTTTTAGCGACACGTAAAAAGGTGCTGGTTGAAGAGAATGTTTTTTTTGCTACACACATGAGTGCCATTCTCTTAGGGATTGATGCGAACAAGTGGTTCGAATCCGGATACGTCAGGGATATGACCATTCGAAACAACAAATTTGTTAGCTGTGCAGAGCCTGTTATACATATTGAGCCAAGGAACATCAAGGCGAATAACAGTGTTCACCAGAACATAAAAATTGAAAATAATCAGTTTATTCTTCGCAACCACCTGGTTCTTCAGGCAAAAAGTGCAAGTAATATCAGTATTACGGCGAACACCATCATTTCGGAGAAGGAACTGAATGATGATGACATAGCAGTATTATCAAGTGATTGCTCAGACCTGGTGATCAGGAATAATCAATATAGAAATGGTTCAGAGTAAAATACCGACAATGGCAGTATAATACATGTTCTACGTTCAAAATTTAGGAATGGAAATAGGCCAGAGGTACGTTTACTCAGAAGTAAGCACTAATTTGGGAATAATATGAGAATCATTTCGCTATTGATATTCAGTATTTCCTTAATACTTTCTAGCTGTGATCGGGACCTCCCTACCACAATAACCGGAAGACTTACAAATATTCAAGACACAACAATTTCGATTATTATCAGCGCTGATCCAATAACAAGGATTAATCCAATTGGTTACAAGGATGTATTCAAAATAAACAGAGATGGGACCTTCTCTATCCCAATAAAAATGGAATACCCAAGTACAGTTACATTAATGAGTGAGAACTTCAATTTCTATGCTGGGATTGTGCTTACACAAGGTGGCGAAATAAGTCTTTCCGCAGACTGCGATGATGTGAAAGAGACATTGGAATTTCGTGGAATTAACAGTAGCCTAAATGCTTTCAATCTAAAATTGCAAACTTTTTACAATGAAGCAGCTGATGAAATTCGTCAGCATAAGGATTCCTATTTGCTTTTTAAAAATGGACTGGACAGCCTACAATCGATTTCAATAATGATGCTTGAGGAATTCAACAGATCAGAGAAATTGAGCAAGAAAGAAATCTTGTGGCTAAAATCCGTGATCAACTACAGAAAGTTTGCTAGTCTGAGCTACCGTGCATTTGATTTGAATGCTCATCCCGGTGATTCTGCTTTCCAGTTCTTTCAAACATTAAATCTCAATGATCAAGAAGCGATCGAAGTTAGCTATTCATATAATGAAGCTATCTTGCTTTACATTATACATGAGGTGAATGCCAAAGGAATAGTACACTCAAGTTTTAACGACAATACGGAATACTATAAAACCTTTTTCCTGACGATCAATGAAAAATTAACTGGGAAGGTTAAGGATGTGATTCTAACAAAAATGATTTCGGAACTACTAAATAATAATGATGGTTTTGCTGCAGAATATTACGAAAGGTATCTTGTTGATTGTAAATCTCCGGAAATGATAGTGAAGACATCCGGTTTGTACGCAGATTATCTGGAGACAATAAATCAACCTCTCAATGAAAATGTAAACCTTATTTCGACCGATCAAAAAAGGCCAATGGAGGTGTTAAGCCAGTTTGAGAATAAAGTCGTGTATCTGGATTTTTGGGCAAGTTGGTGTTCTCCTTGTTTAAAAGGCATTTCGTATACTAAAGAATTGGCAGAACATTATAAAAACTCACAACTTGTAGTATTGTACATCGGTAATTCGGATCAAGAAGCCAACCTCATTAATGCCATCAAAAAACACAATATTGAGGGAAACCATGTCATACTTAATGAAGAAGAAACAAAAATCTGGAGGAAGGAATTTGACATTGGAAGCATCCCTACTTATGTTATCATCGACAAGACTGGGAAAGTGCATGATGTTAATGCGCCACATCCAAAAACAGACAAGGCTTATCACCTAATTGATAGTTTATTGTCAGAAAGAAACTAGAACTAACATGGGATGAACTTCGTTTGCTAAGTCTCGCTTTTTGCTGAATATACTTGAACTAATATGTAAAGACTTCAATAAAGGCAGTGAGCCAAGTCATTGTCAATCTGACGTTTACTTGGGACACATAGACTCAAGCGCTTGGCGTCTAGTTCAAAGGGAAGATCTCGATAATTCGAAATGTAGGTTTTTATAAATCAATAATGGCCCTTAGGATAAACCGCGATTTGAAGCCAGAGTCAATATTCAATGTGAATAGAGAAAATACCCAAACAGTATACCCAAAGTCGCAAAGTGCAAGGATGAATAATTGATCGTAGAACAATCACTAAAGCCGACCGTGACGTGTGTCACGCTCTTTGCAGAAAAAGCAAAGGTCGCGCCACACTACGGCGGCTTAATTCCATCGTTAGACAGCTTTGTTAGCGCAGACAACGATATTTTTCAATTTGCGACATTAATAGGGTGAGATATCATCAATATCAAAGATTACGTTTTCAAAATGTGAAATCATGAAACTTGAGGTCGCAACTTGCGACCTCAAAATGATAATCCTCCTATGGCCAAATCAGATCAGAATGCAAATTCTGGAACTTCTGTGGTAGAACAGACTAAAACTGCAATAAGGACTATTCGGGACCAAGATGTGATACTGGCATCTGATGTTGCCCTAATCTTCGGAGTAACAACTAAGCGGATCAATGAGCGCGCGAAGCGTCATCCTGGCAAGTTTCCATCAGATTTCATGTTTCAACTGACAAGGTCAGAGTATGATAAATTGAGGTCGCAAACTGCGACCTCAAAGGTAGTACGCGGTGGCACACAATACCTGCCATATGCTTTTACTGAGCATGGAGTCCTACAGATTGCGAATTTGATCAACACTGATATTGCGGATTCTGTCAGTGTTTTTGTTATCCGAGCATTTGTGGAAATGCGAAGAACGATTATCGCTCAACAAAAAGCGCTCGTCAGCAGCCATGCACTTGTTAACGTTAAGTCTGCGAGTTCAAAAACTCCAAATGTTGCAATGCTCCAAAAGGAGCTGATACCAAAGCTCCAAACTACTATAGACCGTATGCTCAATAGCGTTATCGATACCGAGACAGGAACTACGGTCAAAGATGAGGCGCTGGATATACTCAAAGAATCGATAGGCCACCTCAAAGAACAGTTGAGAAATAAGGGTCTTCAAAACGAGGAAATCACAGCACGAGTTACAAAGCTTTTCGCAGAGGCGGAAAATCAGCGAGCAGCGGCGCGTAAAACTCGGGCGGAGTCGGAACAACTTGAATTCATGAACACCATCCGAAAACTTCGTTTGGTTCTAGAAGCTCAACTAATTATAATCGCGGACGAGAACCCAACAGACACACAGCGCCTAACAGGCCTCGTTGAGGTTCTCAAAGATGTTGCACAGAAATCGTGAATGTTTGCAATGATAGGCTTTGCTGTCTAACAATATCATTTCATCCTACATAAAGGGGTAAACAACTTGATTTCAGGTTACATTTTGTGACTAGATAAAACCTATGTGAATGGCTACTACTATCATACAAGCGGAATATCAAAGTTTAATTTTTGAGATCCGCGGTTATAAGGTAATGATTGACACAGACCTCGCTGCTCTTTATGAAACAGAAACAAAAGTTTTAAAACAACAAGTAAGGAGAAACATTGACAGATTTCCTCAGGATTTTATGTTTCAATTGGCAAAAGAGGAGAAAGCTCAACTGGTCACAAATTGTGACCGGTTGTCAAACCTCAAGCATTCCAGCGTATTGCCAATGGCATTTACTGAACAAGGTGTTGCTATGCTTTCATCTGTCTTAAGATCGAAAAAAGCTATCAAAATCAATATTGAAATAATGCGTACTTTCGCTGTCTATAGGGCTATGTTGATAGAAGATAAATCTCTTAGCAAAGAGATTAATGCTCTTGATGAGAAAATAAACGAAGTGTTCAGATACATGCTTGATAAAATCGATGCACTTCATCAAGATAAAGCAACACCAAGAAAGAAGATTGGCTATAAGGACTACCAGAATGAATAGAAATCCAAAATCCAATCTTTAGATTAGCCGCAGAGCCAAATGAAAAAAATCCTTACAGGAAAGGTTTGGCCTCAAAAGGCATATGAAATTAGACGTAGAACAATGAACTGTGCTAAAATCTGACTAATTTTCAATCAATTTTGAGACTTCGACCTGAAGACTTGGATGATGATTAATAATAATCCTATTGTGTGCGCCAATTATGTTACGGGCATTCTCAAGTTTGACTCTGAATCAACTTTAAGGATTCCGTTCAACGGCACGTTGGGTTTTCTTGTCAGATAGATATTCTTCAAAACTTTTAGGCTTGTCGGCATAATAGCTTGCAGGGCACTCAATAATAAACCTCACCTGGATATTCTCTACTCATGCTTAGGATTGATATATTTTGGGGTAACTCCAATATTCTTCTAAATTTACGAATGATTGAGACACGAAAGCGGGGTTTATTACACAGATATTAATTCATAACTAGCGGAAAGAAAGAAATGATGAAAAGTAGATGCTTGGTAATAGGGTTTTTAATGCTTGTATCGGGATCTTTGGCTGCCGTTACGGACAGTGCTGGGACGGAACTCAAACTGAAAGAATCCCCCCGTTTATGGGTCAGTCAGGAAACGGTGCATCATCTCAGTGATAAGTTGCACACTCCTTACCTGCAGAGCCAGGCCAGGAGAATAATCGAAGACGCAGACTGGTTGGTTGACATCAGGCCGATCGCCGAGGGGGAGGGGAAAGCATATCAATATGGAACCCGGGCCATTGCCAGTCACCTGCAGTGCCTTACTGCAGCGTGGGTGCTTACCCATGAAGCAAAATACCGGGCGGCCGCTATTCGGCATATGGGCAATTTAATGACATGGACTCATATCAGTTGTGAAGCAAGACCCACTACGCCTGCCGATACGGAATTGCCCTTCTGCCTGAGCTATGGGGAGCATGCTGCAGATATCGGG
>QMOR01000157.1 GCA_003648285.1 Bacteroidota bacterium | reverse complement strand
TACTGAAAAAGTCATTGCTGCCAAAATCAAAAAAGCCACTCCACGGGTCATTTTGCTGCTGCTTGCTTCTTCGTTCCGTGGCCAGCTCCTCGCTCTCCATTGCGATGATCTGTACGACTGCAGGCATTGCCTTTTCAGCCGCAAGCGTAAAGTCGATTGCACCCGGAATGATTGCCTTTGTACTTAATGATTCGGGAGTATCTTCTGATCCGACATCATTTTCGGAGCGATGCAATACTGTAGCACCTTTGTCGCTTTCAGATCTGGAAGCAGTGTGCATGCCATTCCGGTTTACAGAACCAGCTTTAGCGCCTAACTTACCCGAATCCACATGCCTTAATCCGGTGGTGTGCATCAGTTCCCCGGATGCTGCGGATTGCCCTTTCGGCATCTCCGTCATCCGGTAAGCCCCGATTGTGATCACTGCACCCAATGCTCCCGCAGCAACCAATGACAAAAATTGTTTCATAGTCAGAGTTTCGTTTGTATCCTCAACGGACCAAATTTAAACGACCACCTCGTACCCCTGTTTCAAGTGCATTTTGGTTTAACGTATGTTTAACATGGAGTTGAGGAGTTGAGGGGTGGAGGAGTTGAGGGGTGGAGGAATTAAGGAGTGGAGGAGTGCTTTGCCTGCTGTAGCTTCAGTGTAGGCAGGGAGGAGTGCTTGCCTGTCATCCTGAGCGAAAACGTGGCACGGGGATGAGCCGAAGGATGTGCTTCAACCCTCGACTGCATCCTGAGCAGCTCTTGTCCATTGAAAAATTTACAATTCTTCCAGAAGACTCAGTGCCCGCTCGTGGTACATGTGTGTGGTATCGCCAGTAATCTGATCCAGCAACGCATCGAATTCTCCCTGGTGCGATTCACTGAGTAGATAGCTCATGGCGAGATTCCACTCGGCGCGATCATTCAAGGTATTTGAATTAAGAGACAGTCTTTTGTACTCAGCGATTGCACCTTCAAAATCTCCGCTTTGATACATTAAATCAGCCTCGATTAATTGCCCTGTGTAGCTACTTTTATCCTGAGCATCTTCACCCCTGAATACCTCCGGTTGAGTCGGGACAAAAAACTCTTCTGAAAGATCTGCGAGGGACGCGTTCTGATCAAAATAATCTGTGGTAATCAGGACACTCCAGGTCGCAAGGAGAACAATTGACGCAGCAATGGACAGACGGATGACCAACTTTCGCATACGCCCTCCGCTGGCCGACGCCTTTTGCCCGGCAGTTATTGTCTGTAGTCGTTGCTTCAATTGCTTTTCATTCAAATAGGCGATTGCCCGATCTGCTTTCCTGTGCAACGCTACTTCTTCACGTAAATCCTGATCCTGGGTCAATTCAGATTCAAATGACACCTTGTCTTCCTGTGACATCTCACCACTCAGATAAGACTCAATCCTTTCTATTCTCTGCTCCTCAGTCATCATAGGTTTATGATTTTTCTCTATCTCATTAAAATTCAAAATGTATATCCTTCATGACGGCAACGAGTTTTTGCTTGCATTTATACTTCGTCTTTCGCGCCATTGCCTCACTGCTAAACTCCAACTCTACTGCGATTTCTTTCATTGAATAATCACGGGCCCACATCATCAGCACCTGCTTACACCTCATGCCGATCTCATCGAGCTTGCCATCGAGGATCTCCAGCTGCTGCTTCGATATCATTCGGGTTTCCGGCGATTCATCGTCAGCACCATCAAATAGCAAAGGGTCATCTACCAGGTTTGTTTTTGCATCTCGCTTCACCTTATTTCTCAGGCGACCTTTTGCTATTCCTATCCAAAAGTGTATCAAGGAGCCATCATTGTACCCCCCTTCGCATATTTTTCTGATCATGATCAAAAATGCGTCCTGTGCCAGATCTCTTACTTCGTCGTGCTGGCCTGAATTGTATCCAACAAATCGCTGAACAGACGATACCGTTTGCTCGCTGTAGCGCCGGTAAAGACAATCCGCCGCCCTGTCACGATTGCGCCCACCCGAGCGCAGTGCGATCACGAAGTCCTCATCAGTTTTATACTCTGTACAATTCATTTTGTTTCATGCTATCCATTTGCTACAGTTCTTGCACCTACCCGTATGCCGTACAGCGCAAAATCCACATACAAAATCCATCCAAAAACAGTACTTTAAGGCGTTTCAGGCAGGTTTGGAAACATAAAGATGACAAGACCTGCCCATATTAGATAACACCAACAACAAAAAACTAAATCATGGCATTAGACACACCATTTGACTATGCGGCCATTCTAAATGGCACTGAAATTATCTTTCGCGGACTTAAACAGCAACACATCTATGCGGATGCAAATGAATATGGCCTGAAGTGGGACAAAAAAGTGGACGGTGCCTTGCAGACGCAAACGGAAGATGGCTCAAAAAGTATGAGAGAGCAAGATTTTAAGGTGCCACAAAACCTTCAAGGCTGCGTGTCAAATCCCCCCTGCCCCTGGGACAAATCAGGTGCTGATCAATTAACCTCCGATAACTTCATGCCCATTATTATGCCCAACGTGAGCGGTACCACATACAATATCAAGGTATCCAAGCAAACAGCTTCTGCCGGCGAGAAATATAAAGCAGATGGCACTTTGGCAGATTATAAGATCGAACCGGGTGCTCTCGTCCCGGGCATCCAATCAAAATTTCTCTATTATTCGTACGCTGGTAAAATTAAATACCTGGGGGAGGCCATCATCGTCATTGAGGAAATTCAAGGTGGATCCATTCAAAATACATTCACTTATCTATTTAAATTTGTATAGTGCTAAAGACGTATTATTGATACCTCCCATGCATTTACAAGTCCATGCACCAATCGAGGAGATCGCTGTAAAAAGACTATCCTTTGGGAAATGCGTCCTTTCACTTGCAATTCCGAAAGTTACCTTTAAAATTGTATCCTTTGAATGCGTATCTATTAGAGAAAGCTTCTTCCGGTTTGCACAATCATACGATCGGTATATTATTTAATACAATGATTGCCACACTATATCGCCTGGTGATATTCTTCTTTCTCATTCTGTCCTGTGCGAAAATAAATGCACAGAATACAGCCCTGCGTTTATATACAGAAGGTGATTCCATCCACGCCCTCAGTGATTTTACAGGCGCACTCATTAAATTCGACAGCAGTCGCAAAGCTGCACTCCGGGAAGGCGATTTTATGGTTTTCTTCGATGCGTCCGGCATGCTACTTGATTGTCTGCATAAAAAACTGGAAATCAGAAAACTTGAAGCGGAGATTGACTCAATGAATATAAATCTCAGTCGCTACGAAGGCAAAATGACCGCATACCATTACAGCATGTTTCGGGACGTGACGCGCATATTTACAATCCTTGTCTACAAAGCATATGGTGATTCAGAGGGCGCACTCAACCTTTTGAATCCACTGATCGACTCGCTGAACATGCTACTTCCCTCCCCTGACTCAATGTCAATTATTATTAAAAGATTTAAACTTCAGATTTATATTTCTGAAATCTACCTGGCGCAAGGCAATTATGAGCAGACCCTCTATTATGCGAATGAAGCAATCATCCAGTCAAAATCACTTCCCAATCCCGATGGCTGGCTATTAAAACCACACTACACACTGGTGACAAACTATGTGACAAAGGGGAAGACAGATGAAGCTCTCGATGAACTCAATCACATTCTGAAATTACTCCCCGAGATCGAACAGCGGCAAACAGAGAGGGCGGTTGAGGCCTATCTAAGGATTGCAACTCTGCATTTACAATATGGCAGTATTGACTCCGCGCAGTACTACCTCCAGTTGCTTAAAAAAATAGATAATACAGGGTCTCTCGAATTAGATGCCGATATCCTGGCCGGCGATATTTACTACGCAAATAAGGAGTATGAGAAATCAAAATTCGTTTACCTCGATATGATACAAGCCCTGGTTAAAAAGGGTGCTGAAGAAAGTGAAATGCGTGCGATGTGTGATCTCCAGCTGGGCAAAATTGCCATGAAACAAGATCGCCCGGAAGACGCACTTGGCCTTTTACACTCGGCTCTATTAAGTTTTTCTGAGCAATTTGAAAACCCCGACCCCTTGTCTTGTCCTCCGTCCGAATTGATATACAGTCGATTAATTCCCGTTGAGATCATCTACTACAAATCCAAAGTTCTATATCAACTATATCACACGCTTGGCGATAGCAACTACCTGTCTGCCTCGTGGCAAACTGTAAATCTGGGAATTGATTTTGTCAATAAACTGCGCAATGGTTATTACGACTCAGAGGACAAGGCATTACTCATAGAGCAGAGTTATCGCATTTTTGAACATGCGTTGCACATATGTCATTTTCAATTGTCATTTTCCAATAATACATCATGGGTCGACACGGCATTTACACTGATGGAGCGCAGCAAGGCACTCAATCTCATGGATGCCGTCATGCATCAAAATGCACGACAATTTGAAGGTATTCCTGATACATTATTAAAAACAGAAACCGCATTGCGGATGGAAATAAGCGGACAGGAGGCATCTATACAAAGGCTTAAATCAATAAAGAACTATAGTAAAACATCGCTACGGGCCAATATCTCCATTCTCCGGGAAAAGGAAAACACATACCGGGCATTGATTGAAAAAATTGAAGGAGCGTATCCCGGGTATTATCAGTTGAGATATCGCACCGAAGAGATTTGCCTCCACGATATTCAGAAACTGCTGCATAAGGACGAAACTGTCGTGGAATACTTCATGGCCGGGTCTGAGATATATACAATCGTCATTGAAAAAAACAAGAAAGAATTTTACGCAAATCAAAATGCAAAGATCATAGAGGATCTTGTTCGGGAGTACAGATCATCCATTCAGGCGTGCATTGATGGAGATGGGAGTCGTGCGAATGACAGCATCTATCTCAACACAGCATTTACTCTTTACAATGCACTTATCCGGCCGGCAGTGCCTGCAAAAAATTCGATGATTATTGTACCGGACGGGGTCTTGAATTATTTATCATTTGCCGGACTGCTGTCTGAAGCGCCGACGCAGTATTACGACTTTCGTGAACAGCCATATATGCTTTGGGATCATGAGGTTTCTTATTGCTATTCGATGAGTTTGTACCGCGAATTAAACCAGAAAGGAAAAAGAGACGCCGAACGGTCTATTGTTTTTGCTCCGGAGTTTGATGCGACGGGGACACTTGGGCAGTTGACCTATAATGAGGCAGAAGCGAGGTATGTGGCTGAGCACACAAACGCAAAAACGATCGTTGGTACGTCATGCACTGTATCGGCAGTGCGTACTCAGTTGCAGAGCCTCTCCGGATATCGCGTCGCACATTTTGCCACACATGGGGTCGCGGATGTGGCAAATGGGACAGACTCTTACTTACAATTTGCCGGTCCGACGGACTCCAACAGGCTCTACGCACGTGAACTGTATAATTACTCACTGAATGCAGACCTGGTATACCTCAGTGCGTGTGAAACCGGTAGCGGGCAGCTGCGTCGTGGAGAAGGCATCATTAGCATTGCAAGGGCATTTTTCTACGCCGGTACAAGGAGTCTTGTGACGGCATTGTGGAGCATCAGTGATGAGCGCGCAAAAGATCTCACGATCGCTTTTTACGCACATTTGATGGATGGGACTCGGATCGATGCTTCTGTCGCCCTCGCTCAGCGTCAATACCTCGAGCGTATCCCGACGGAAGAGCGATATCTGGCACATCCCGCCTATTGGTCGGCCCTCATCCCCATCGGCAGTACATCGGGAATTGTCCCTGCGACTGACCTCACCTGGATACTCTTTCTGGCAGGTTTGGCCCTGATTTTTCTCGTTCTCCGCAGGTTTTTGATGAAGTCTGACTAGTTATTTTAATAAACTCTCCCGCCACGGGTCACATTCCGCCATTCGGTGACACTCATATACATAACACCTGTTTATCACAAGGATACGCTGAGCAACACATCCCGTTACCCACTGCCCAATTGATTATTTCCCTGAGCTGCCCCCCCGGCTCAGGGTTCTTTATATGCGGATATTCCTAAGGTATAATCTGCTCAAATACAGCATATTTCACACAAATGCCCTACTTTTGGCAGAATACGTGATCGTCTGGTTCGATTCAGGGGCCTGCGAAAACTATAGCTATGAACAGACTTTTTTCAATACTGGTTTCGCTCTTCATCCTCTTCCTGGTATACCTTTGGATAAACCACATCACGCATATGGATGATGCAGGGCCCCGGGTCAAAACCGAACAGCCGGCGAAATCTGCTCCAAAAAAGCGCGAACCAAAACTCAAATCACCAGACCCTTCAACTACTAAAAAGGCCACAGAAGAAAAAAAGGACACCCCTGTAGAAGAAAAGAAGATCGCCAACAAGCCAGACTCAAGAGAAAAGACAGTATCATCTTCCACCCTCGATGGCGCACATCTCGTTGTAGCGGGAAATTTTCTTGAGCGCAAGAATGCGGAGAAGCACCTCAAATCGATCAAGGACCTGGGATATGCGGACGCAGAGATTCTCAATTTCGAGATTTCGCAGTACTATACCGTCATTGCCGGACGTTATCAAGATCTCGCCGAAGCACGTCGTGTCGCTAAAAAGCTCAAGGACATGCACTCGATCGATACCTATGTCAGAAATGGCAATTAGGGATTGATCAATTGGTATATTCGCCCCGTCAAAGCAGTAAAACTACATGCGATATCTTGCGATTATCGTCTCCCTCTTTATCCTTTCAGCACAGACCGTTGCAGGTCAGTCTGCCAAACATGCCGGCGGCAAGTTTTATCTGGGTGCCCTTGGTGGCCTGAATGCGACCGCTATTTTCTTCCAGAACAATTACGGTCAGACGGAAATGGACTATGTGGTGCCCGTAGGGTTTTCGGGTGGTGTGACAATGCATTACAGACTCACGCCCAAGTCGCATCTGATCGTCGAAGCGAGTTATCACCAGATGGGTCAGAAGCACGACGATCACTTCAAGCAAATGGACTTTTACAAGGACATCAATCTCAGCTATGTCGCTATCCCCATCCTGTACAAACTCATCCTCAACAAGAATACTACAGCATATGAAGACTGGGCAAGTCGATCCAAACCCAAATGGTATCTACTAGCAGGAATCCAACCCTCCTTTCTGATCTCAGCAGACATCCGGTATGAGGTCGAAGGCAATCAGACAGACTTCATCTCATTTATCACGGAAGGCGGCAATCCGAATCTCGAAGAGATCCTCGCCAATGGTCAACCGGAAGACGACGCAGACCTCTACAATCAAACCGATATCTCTTTTATCGGTGCGGCAGGATTCCACACCAATATACAGCCATCCGTAGTCGGCTTTGTTGAGGTGCGCGGTGGATTCAGCCTGCTTGATATCAACGCAGAAGCATGGCAACTTCCCGGACCATCGGGCACATATAACTGGTCGAGGAATTTGATGATTGGTTTTCAGGTGGGACTTGTATT
>QMOR01000156.1 GCA_003648285.1 Bacteroidota bacterium | reverse complement strand
GTTGTGACCATCGACCCTTCAAATCCAAATATCGTCTGGGTTGGTACCGGTGAGAACAACAATCAGCGGAGTGTTGCCTATGGCGACGGGATATACAAATCCAACGATGGTGGAAAGTCCTGGAAGCACATGGGACTAAAAGACTCAGAGCATATCGGGAGCATCATCGTTCATCCGGATAGCTCCAATGTGATTTATGTAGCTGCCATAGGCCCGCTTTGGAGTTCTGGCGGAGATCGGGGACTATATAAATCATCTGACGGAGGTGAAAACTGGAAATGCATTCTGACCATCGATGAACACACAGGCGTGAATGAAGTAGTCATGGACCCACGCGACCCAAAGGTCATGTATGCTGCAGCGCTTCAAAGACAGAGACATGTCTATACGTACCTGGGTGGTGGCCCCGGCTCAGGCATGTACAAGACAACAGATGGCGGCCTGAACTGGACAAAAGCTAATAAGGGCCTTCCAAAAGTGGATCTTGGCAGGATAGGCCTGTCCATATCACCCGCAAATCCTGAAATCATTTACGCCATTGTCGAAGCGGCCAAAGGGAAAGGTGGTTTCTACAGATCCACAAACAGAGGCGCTAGTTGGCATAAGAGAAGCGGCTATACTTCAAGTGGTAACTACTACCAGGAGATCATTGCTGATCCGATCAATCCGGATAAAATATATGCTATGAATACCTGGATGCAAGTGAGTCTGGATGGAGGTAAAACATTCAATAATGTCGGAGAGGATACCAAGCACGTTGACAACCATTGCATTTGGATCGACGAGGCGGATACTGACCACTTTGTCGTCGGATGTGATGGAGGTATTTATGAAACCTGGGACGCAGCCAAGACCTGGGACTTTAAGGCAAATTTACCTGTGGTCCAATTCTATAAAGTGGCCGTTGATAATTCATTGCCGTTCTATTACATCTATGGTGGAACGCAAGACAATTTCAGTTTGGGAGGACCATCGCGTTCGGTGAGTGGAAATGGTATTGCAAATGAAGATTGGTTTATCACGCATGGTGGAGACGGATTCGAATCGCAGGTGGATCATTTTAATACAGACATTGTATATACTCAATCACAGTACGGCGTATTGGCGAGATACGATAAGAGGAGCGGAGAGGAAGTAGGGATTCAGCCACAGGCGAGGAAAGATGAAAACAGCTACAGATGGAACTGGGATGCACCACTGATCGCCAGCCCACACCAGGCAGGGCGCGTTTATTTCGCGGCAAATAAAGTCTTTAAGTCTGATGATTATGGAAGTTCATGGGAAGTAATTTCGGAAGATATTACGGCCCAGATAAACAGGAATGAATTGGAAATCATGGATCGCGTCTGGGGTATAGATGCAGTGATGAAGAACCAATCCACTTCGCCGTATGGAACAATCGTCGCGATGTCCGAATCTCCAATCGATGCGAATCTGTTGTACGCGGGTACTGATGATGGTTTGATCCAATGGACATCTGACGGTGGAGACAATTGGACCAGGATAGATCATATTGCAGGAGTGCCTGAGCGGACATATGTGAACGCAGTGCTAGCTTCTAATCATGATGCGAACGTGGTCTATGCCTGTTTTAATAATCACAAGAATGGAGACTTCAAGCCTTATGTTTTCAAAAGCAGTGATCAAGGTGCTACCTGGTCAGACATTTCTTCCGGACTCCCCGAAAGAGGGTCGGCCTATTCGATTATGGAAGACCATGTGGATCCAAATCTTCTGTTTGTAGGAACTGAGTTTGGTATTTCCTTCTCGAATGACGGAGGGCAGAACTGGAAGCAGCTAAAGGCGGGATTGCCGACAGTCGCTGTACGTGATATTGATATCCAGCAGAGGGAAAACGACCTGGTGATTGCCACATTCGGCAGGGGCTTTTTTGTGCTTGATGACTATTCATCTTTAAGAAATGCTACGGAAGAGAATCTTGAGAGTGAGACTACTTTGTTTGCAGTACGTGATGCACTTATGTATGAGATGCGTTATCCGCTTGGTCTCCCGGGTAAGTCGTTTCAGGGAGATAGTTATTGGCAGGGAGATAACCTCGGTTCAGTAGCAATGTTCACATACTATATCAAGGATAAGATAGAAACGCTCAAGGCAAAGAGAAGAAGTGATGAGAAGGATGCCATCAAAAATGACTCGCTCGTAGGCTACCCATCCTATGATGACTTGCTGGCAGAGCGCAACGAAGAAAAACCAATGTTATGGTTTACGATTAAAGACGCCGCAGGGAATATTGTCCGCAAGATTGAAAAGTCTCCGGGAACAGGTGTCCAGAGGACAGAGTGGGATTTGCGTACACCATCCAAGAATCCTATCTCACTTGGAGGTCGTGGCTTTTACAACCCATTCGCGGGTAAAGAAGAGGGCACACTCGTAGCGCCGGGAACATATACTGTGGAGTTGGCCTTGTGGCATAATGGAGAGGTCGGCCAGTTGGCTGGTCCTGTTGCATTTAATGTCATCCCGCTGGACAATACCACTATGCCGGCTGAAAATCGGGATGCTCTTGTAGAATTCAAAGCTGAGGTCAACGAACTGTCGAGGGCCTTACGAGGGACCCAAAGAGCGATGGGTCAGTTGCAGACAGAGCTGAAGCACATCAGAAAGGCCATTGCGCGTATTGAGCAGCCTACAGAGGTATTTCTTACGGATGTAAGGAAGATAGAAGCCGAATTGAGAGATATTCGCATTGGACTGAATGGAGATGGAGTCGCTGGCACACTTGACATTGATACACCACCGTCAGTGGCAAACAGGGTCGGTTTTGTAATGTTCGAGCAGAAATATAGCACAGCTACGCCAACACAAACGCACCAGAGCAGTCTGGCGATTGCCAATGACGAATTTCGTCCACTACTGGAGCGTGTTCGAAAAGTCACAGAGGTCGATATGATGCAATTGCGCGATGCACTCCAGGAAGCCGGTGCACCATATACTCCGGGCGCGCTGCCTAAGATTGTTGAATATTAAAACTGGAAAACGCAGAGGTTATTAATTAATCAGAGGTTATGCATTAATTCGCTAATCGTTCGTGTCATAGAATCAATTGTAATGAAGCATTTAAACTTTCTACTCACCGCCCTCATATTTGTCCTATGTATCTCTGTCGCTCAGGCACAGACGACATATCAACGCCCACCCGATGATATTGCAGATCTTGTTCTGGCAAAGCCGACACCGGTCGTTGCCATCTCTCCGGATGGAGAGTACATGATTCTGAAACAGCGGAATGGGCATCCAAGCCTGGAACAACTCGCCAAAAAGGAGTTGCGGATTGGTGGATTGCGGATCAACCCGGCAAATCACGGGCAGAGCAGAGCAAGACCTTATAATGACATTGTCCTTCAAAATATTGGAGACGATGAACCAATGCCGTTCACAGGATTACCGGCTGAGAGCCTCATCGATCATGTCATATGGTCACCGGATAGCAAGCATGTCGCATTCACCCTGGACGAAGGGACAGGAGTTTCTCTGTGGATGGCAACTGTGGATTCCCGTGTTGCACAACGCATTACAGAAGCGAATATCAACGCCGCAATGTCAGGTGCACCGTTTATATGGGCAGATGGAGGTGCATCGATACTTTACAAAGAGGTCGTTGCGACACAATCGAAGCCCGGAGACGAGCTAAAACTGCCCAAGGGGCCAATCGTACAGGAAAGTAGCGGCGAAGATGCTGCGATACGGACATACCAGGACCTTTTGAAGAACCCGGCTGATGAAGATGTCTTTGAATATTTTGCGATGTCGAACCTCAGAAGGTTCGTGTTGGAATCACAAAAGCATACTGCTCTGATGGGTGGAATGATAATGCGGATGTCCGCCTCGCCTGATGGTAAATACTTACTGATCACAGAGATGGTAAGACCGTTTTCATACCTGGTGCCGTACTACAGGTTCCCGATGAATTATGAAATATTCACCAGAGATGGAAACGTCGTTTCAACATTCGCCAAAATTCCATTGGCGGAGCAAATACCTAAAGGATTTGACGCAGTGCGTGAAGGGCCTCGAAGTGTGCATTGGAGAGCCGATGCCGATGCCACATTGTATTGGGCTGAAGCGCAGGACGGAGGTAATCCAAAGACAGAGGTTGACTATCGGGACAATGTGTATTCACTCAACGCACCGTTTGACGGTGAACCGACTCTGGAGGCGCATTGTGCCTTGCGATTTGGTGGAATCACATTCGGGGATAATGAGAATGCCATATTATATGAAAGGATGTGGTCTACGCGCCAGACTGTGACCAGCCACTTTGCTCCCGGCAATCCGGATTCAAAAAAGCTGCTCTTCGACAGGTCGTCAGAAGACCGGTACAGTGATCCGGGGTCGTTTGTGACACACGTGACCGATGCAGGAAAATATGTATTGACGATCGATAATAACCATGTTTACATGAGAGGTACAGGTGCCTCACCCGAAGGGAACAGACCATTTCTACGCAAGATGTCGCTTAAGACACTTGAGCAGGAAGAATTATGGCGATCTGAAGCACCGTATTATGAGTCTGCCGTATCGTTTGCCAACCTGGAAAAAGGCAAGATCATCACACGACGTGAATCCAAGGTTGAACAGCCAAACTATTATATGCTTGACCTGTCTTCGGGAAAACGTGAGCAACTGACCCATTTTGATCATCCATATCCGGGATTGATTGGAGTGACAAAGCAAGAAGTGAAATTTAAAAGAGCCGATGGTATTGACATGAATGGAGACCTATATCTGCCAAAGGGTTATGATGCCGGTCGCGATGGTGCGCTTCCTACGATCATGTGGGCTTATCCACGTGAGTACAAGAGTGCATCTGCGGCAGGGCAGGTGAGTGGTTCGCCACATTCCTTCATTCGCCTCTATTACGGATCTCCCATATTTTGGGTTACGCGTGGATATGCGGTTTTTGCAAATGCCAGTATGCCTGTTGTTGGAGAGGGTGATAATGAGCCCAACGATTCATTCAGAGAGCAATTAGTAATGAATGCAGAGGCTGCCATAAATGCTCTTGTCGAAATGAAAGTCTGCGATCGGGATCGCGTAGCAATAGGTGGTCACTCGTACGGCGCCTTTATGACGGCAAATCTGCTGGCTCACTCAGATTTGTTTGCAGCAGGTATTGCCAGAAGTGGGGCGTACAATAGGACGCTGACGCCATTTGGATTCCAAAGGGAAGAACGCACGTATTGGGATGCCCCGGAATTATACTACACAATGAGTCCATTCATGCATGCTGATAAAGTCAACGAACCATTGCTCATGATCCATGGGGAAGCGGATAATAATTCGGGTACATTCCCGATGCAGAGCAAGCGATTTTATAGTGCGATAAAAGGCCTTGGAGGTACTGTGCGTCTTGTCGTTTTACCATACGAAAGTCATGGTTACCGCGCTGAAGAATCTATCCTGCATATGCTGTGGGAGCAGGACCAGTGGCTTGAGAAATATGTGAAGAATAAAAAAATGGAAACCACGGGAAAGAGTGATTAATGAACCTGTATCTGATCGGTAGACGGATTGATCGAAGGAGTCCGTTCCGGGAAATCAGGCTTGCAAACAGACCGGGATGCAGGGGATTCATACAGGTTTGATTTTCACTGACATGTCTTTGCGACCTGAAATGTATGAGCAGCAAAATAACATTGCGTCCCTGCGGTAAAAAAAACTATCAACTCAAATCTTGAAACAGATCATGAACCGAATCCTAATAGTACAACTACTCATCTGTCTACTCACAATCACGACACACGCCCAAAAAATAGCGGAGACCTGGGAGAATGAAATTGAGGTCATTTCCGAAACAGAGAAATTTGATGGTGTGGTGCATCATGCTTATTCGACGTTTGTGTATGAGGTCACTGAAGATGCTCTTCGTAAATTGATTATTGATGAGGTAAAATCAAGCGCCAATGGGAAAGTGACGAAAAAGAATATGATCGCAGCCCTTGAAGTTGACATTCCACATATTGGCACGGACCCTATTGGCGTAAAGGCTGTCACTAACTCAATAATGGCAAGTCATGCAATTAAAGTCAGTGTCGCATTTTTTCATGATAGTCTTGAAATAAATCCCACTGATTTTCCGGAATCTGACAAAGCTGCCACGGAGGTGATGCACGAGATGGGTGTCATGTTAAATCGCTCGGTGGTGGATGTACAGATTGCTGGTGTTGAAAAGGAAATAGCGAATTCAAATAAGAAATATGAATCTCTTAAAAAGGAAAAGGCCGGCTTTGAAAAACAAATCATGAATGGGGAACAGAAGCTGGCAGAGCTCGACGCACATGGTTTAAAACTCGATGCAAAGCTGATCGATAAACAGCACAAAGAAGAGCGGGCAAAGGTTCTTGGTGAATCAGCTAGTGCGGATTCTAAAGACGCTAAGAAATATGCAAAGGCCCAAAAGAATGTGATGAGCGCTGAACGGGATATATTGAAAACAGACCAAAGCAAATTGAAGGCCCAGCAGAATATTGATCAAGGCCAGAAAGGACTTCCTTTAAAGGAACAGGAGATTGCAGAAATTGAACTGCAGATGAATGCACAGAATGAACTGCTTGCAAAGCTGAATGTCAAATACGAGAGTATTAAGTAATGTCACGCCTAATTACATACACATGAATCGTGCGATAAATTGGAATTCTTTTTTCATTCTGGTATTCAGCCTGTGTGCAATCAATATATATGGGCAAGAAGTCTCAGAGACATGGAATCACCAGATCGTTGTGACATCTGGTGTAGAAGATTTTAATGGCGATTCGCTGTTTTCGTATACAACGATTGTCTTCGATGCGAAGGAAAGTGAGGTGCGGAATGATCTCATTAAAAGGGTAAAGGCCCAGACGGATGAAAAAGTCACCAGGAAGAAAGTGATCAGTGCCATGAAAGTCAGTTTACCTAAACTCAACATAGATTCGGTTGATATTATGGCTAATACAATCCCAATTGAAGAATCGCATGACGTGAAAGTGATGATGTCATTTACAAGTGAAGATAAGGTCGTCAACCCTACGGATTTTCCAGAGGCAGATAAGATTGCCAGGGAGGTCCTGTATAATTTAGGAGTAGCACTCAATCAGACTGTAGTAACGTCTCAGATTGCTAAAGCCCAGACCGATAAGAGTACCATGGAAAACAAGCATATGGCATTCTCTAGCCAGAAGGAAGGATTGGATAAAAAGCTGACAAATGCTGAAACCAAACTCACCGAACTCGAAAAAGAGAATGGAGATATTAAAATGAACCTGACAGAAGAGAGGTCGAAAGAGGCATCATTAAAATCCAAAGCCGATGCAGTGACTTCGAGCAAAGAAGATCTGCAGGCATACGACGACGCAAAAAAATATATTGCAAATGTTGAAGAGCAGTTGCTCAAGAATGAACAAGCCCTGGTGAATACGGAGGAAAAGATTAAACAGGCACAATCGTCCATTCAAGAGAAGCAAAAGGAGCTTGAGGAATTATCCGC
>QMOR01000155.1 GCA_003648285.1 Bacteroidota bacterium | reverse complement strand
GAAATCAGTACTTTTGCCCAACTTTTCCAATTCGGCAAATGCCGCTGAGCTGATAAAATTGTTGTCAGAATATGACGCACCTTCCTGATTACATTACCAATGATGCACTTTTGAGCACTGAGCTTTTAGCGATAGGTAACAAAGTATATCAAGGCGATAGAATTTCACCTGCAGAGGGATTGGCACTGTTTGAGGATGCGCCACTTGCATTTCTCGGCCACCTGGCCAATTTTGTTCGTGAAAAACGGCATGGAAGTGTCACATACTTCAATCGTAATTTTCACATTGAGCCAACTAATGTTTGTGTCTATGATTGCAAGTTTTGCTCCTATAGCCAAAAGATTAAAAAACGTGAGGATGGGTGGGAGTATACAGCTGATGATATGATGGATATCGTCCGATCGTACGACGAGAAGCCTGTGACCGAAGTGCATATCGTAGGAGGTGTCTTGCCGCAGTATGATCTGGAGTTTTATGAAAACCTCTTTTCAACAATCAGGACTCATCGTCCCGAATTACACATCAAGGCGCTCACGCCTGTAGAGTACCACTATGTCTTTAAGAAGGCCGGGATTTCTTATGAAGTGGGTATGCAGCGCATGAAAGATGCTGGCCTTGCTTCAATGCCGGGTGGTGGTGCAGAGATATTTCACCCGGAAATACGCGAGGTGATATGCAAAGACAAGTGTGATGCCGATCAATGGCTTGAGATTCACAAGATCTGGCATCAACTGGGCATGCGCTCCAATGCGACAATCTTGTACGGACATATCGAAAAATACCATCACAGGGTCGATCACATGGAGAGACTCAGGCTATTGCAGGATGAAACCGGTGGGTTTCAGACATTTATCCCGTTAAAATTCCGGAATAAAGACAATCAAATGTCTGATCTCGAAGAAGAATCGTCAATAGAAGACCTCAGAAACTACGCGATAAGCCGGATTTACCTGGACAACTTCGACCACATCAAGGCGTATTGGCCAATGATAGGTCGTGCGACTGCACAGTTGTCACTTGCATTTGGAGTAGATGATATCGATGGTACGATAGATGACACTACAAAAATCTACACAATGGCGGGCTCCGAAGAGCAAAATCCTGCTCTGACAACAGAGGAAATGGTCAACCTCATCAAACTTGTCGGTCGAATACCTGTCGAGCGCGGTACATTATACGATGTAATAAAGGATTATTCGGAGTTCGAATTTGAAGGGAGCAATGATTTTCAAGGATATGTGTCTCTGCCCGTAGTAGAGCATACGAACGGTTCAGACAAGTCATGAGAAAAATAGGGCTGGCCGCAGTGAAATACCTCAATACCCTGCCTATGTTGCACGGGTTGAAGCACTCGCCTCACAGCGGGAGGTTTGATCTGCACCTTGAGGATCCGGCAGAATGTGCGAGGATGCTCCTTGAGGGCGAAGTCGATATTGCACTTTGTCCGGTTGGTGCATTGATTGATATCGCCGGGTATCATATCGTGTCACAATACGGCATAGCTTGTAAAGGACCTGTGCGCACTGTTTCTATCTATTCTGACCAGCCACTGGAGGAGCTTAAGGTAGTCCGACTATATAGTGAGTCCCGATCATCAAATCTTTTAGCCCGGATCCTGGACCAAAAACTCTGGAAACTGGGCCTGCAGTTTATCGGCCCGGATGACGATGGCCCAGACTTGCCGACCGGCCATCTTGTGATAGGCGATGCCTGTTTTGACCGGGAGACAGAGTTTCAGCACATCACAGATCTGGGTGATGCCTGGATGAAACTGACCGGGCTTCCGTTTCTATTTGCCTGTTGGGTCTCGATCAAGCCGGTCGATGACGATATCAGGGATATTCTTGACAATGCGTTTTCCTTCGGAATTGCAGATCTCGAGAATCTTGACTTGCCTCAAAGTCAAATCCACGTCGATTTACACCACTATCTGAAACATCATATTCGCTACAGGATAGATGCGAAAACATTAGATGGCATGACGAAATTCATCAATTACGTGGGGGATTTGGACGTATCTTCGCATAATGCTACTCAAACTCCATTCGGACAATCCGTCTGATCGGCATGTAAGACAGATTTGTCAAATACTTGAGGACAACGGGGTTATCGTTTTTCCTACGGACACGGTGTATGCCCTGGCATGTTCAATGCAGTCCAAGAAGGCCTTTGAAAAATTGTGTCGATTGAGGCAGATCAAGCCTAAGAAGGCAGTGTTTAGTATGATTTGTGCCGATATGATCCAGGCTTCTCCATACTTGACGCAGATGTCCACCCCTAATTTTCGCGTCTTGAATAAAAACCTTCCAGGGCCTTTCACTTTCGTGCTACACAGTGGTCGTGCCTTGCCATCGCACATGCGAAATGGCCGCAAAACAATCGGATTGAGAATTCCTGACCACCCTGTGACACAGGCGATTGTCCAACACCTGAAATCACCTCTCATCACAACATCACTGCGCTCAGATGACGAAATACTTGAATATCACATAGAACCCGAAGAGATATATGCCGAGTATGGCAAACTGGTTGATTGCGTCGTGGATTCAGGCACAGGAGATTTTTATCCCAGCACCGTTGTCGATTTGACGACTGTCGAGATGGAAGTGATCAGACAGGGAAAGTGGGAGCTAACAAGAACGTAGTTCTTTCCGAATGACAACCTTGAGGCCGGACCATACATCGGTCACGGAACACACTTTAGTATCCACAAGGCACGCATGCCGTCCTTGTAGCCAAGCTTTTTATAGAGCGGTGTTTTTGAATAGCCAGTCACCTGATCAAAGGCTTTTTTTAGCCAAATAAATGAGCGATGATGATTGATGGGTATTGCCAATTGCCTTCATATTAGTCATGAGGCCAGCCAGGCCGCCTGTCACAATTCCCAATTTAGAAGACTTGTACTTTTCACTTAAGAGAGACACATAGAAGGCATCAAATGGCATTCCTTTGGTACTCTTCAATTCAAACCCGTGTTTTTCGAGAAGCAATTTCATGGACAGGGGAGAAAAATGCCAGAGATGTCTTGGGACATCATACCCCGCCCAATATTTGCCGTAGTGCACAGCATCGGAAGAAGTGGGATTTGGAACGGCTATGATGAGCCATCCCTCATCACGGATCAGTCGGCTGATTTGTGCCATGTCCTTGTTGAGCGAATGCACATGCTCCAATACATGCCACATAGTGATGACATCAAATGATTTGTCGCCCAGATGGTACAATTTGCCTATATCGTTGATATCCAGTCCGAACTGTTCTTGTGCCACTTTTCGTGCCCCTGCATCAGGTTCAAGCCCGGTGACTTCCCAATCGCTTTGCTTCATATGGGACAAGAAGTAACCAGTACCAGTTCCGATATCCAGCAGATTGCCGCTGGTATGGCATCCCTCGACAAGCTTTTGTTTCTGGCCCAGCATATATGCCCGAACCCTGTGGTACAGTTGATTGACAAGTCCCTTTGATGTGTTGGTATGTGATATATAGTCCTCTGACACATAATAAGGACCAATAGTGTTCAGGTCAGGGTGATTTTGTGTCATGCGCAGTCCACAACTTGCGCATTCGATCAATTCGAAATCTTCCTGAGAGATACTATAGTCCTTAATATGCAGGAAGCTACGCAGAGCATCACTTTTACAGACCGGACATGCATTTAATGTTACTACACCCATGGCGTTAAGATAGATCAATCGGTGATATTCACAGGCATTAATTAATGGCTGATGTCCCACGATTTATCATGGTTATAATAGGGCTGGTTTGTCTAAGTCAGGATATGTCGCAAAGTCGCTGTTTTACGACTGCACTGGCATGTGATTTTTTCTAACTTTGAGCGTTTTTTTACTTGACCTATTATGCGAATTGCTCTCCTTTTTATTGCATTGACCTTGACCTCACTACTCTGGGGGCAGACCGGAACATTGCGCGGCAATATTCTGGACAAAGAAACAGGCGAACCCATCATATACGGGACGGTTCTAATTGAAGGGACGACGGTTGGCACACATACAGATCTGGATGGCTTCTTTGCACTTTCTGAGCTTGAGCCGGGATCTTATGCAATCGTGGCGACATATATAGGCTATGATACAGCGCGACTGGCCTTTACTATCGCAGCAGATCAGGTGGTATATGAGAAGCTATATCTATCCGAAAGCGCAATCCAGCTTGAAACTGTTCAGATTTCGGGCAGACGTGCAGAACAGCGCTCGGAGGTCTATATATCGAAGGTAACTGTCACTAAAAGTGAAATTAAAGCGATGCCCTCGACAGGAGGGGAACCTGACATCGCTCAGTACCTGCAAGTCATTCCGGGTGTGATCTCAACAGGAGACCAGGGAGGTCAACTCTATATTAGGGGAGGTTCACCTGTGCAGAACAAGATGATGCTCGATGGGATGACGATTTACAACCCTTTTCATTCTATTGGATTTTTCTCTGTGTTTGAAACAGAAATCATACAGTCGGCGGATGTGTTGACAGGTGGGTTCGGTGCAGAGCATTATGGTAGAATTTCAGCGGTTGTCGATATTTCCACCCGTGCAGGAAATCGTTCGCGTGTAGCCGGCCTGGTCTCTGTAAGTCCTTTTCAAGCGAAGGCATTGATCGAAGGTCCAGTGATCAAGTTTGACCCGGAAAAGGACATGAGCGCCTCGTTTATCCTGACAGCTAAAAAAGGATTACTGGATCAGACCTCTCAAACACTATATGGTTATGCCAGTGATTCTCTCGGTCTGCCATACGGATATACCGATATCTATGGCAAATTCTCATTGCTGAGTGGAAATGGGAGCCAGGTAGATGTGTTCGGTTTTAGTTTTAATGACGACGTGAATTTTCAAGGTATTGCCAAGCTGAATTGGAAGTCTTCCGGTGGGGGATTCAATTTTAAGCTGATTCCAAGTAACTCGAGATTATTGATAGGGGGGAATATTTCTTACTCGGGTTACAATATCGAGATGCTTGAAGGTGATGACGAACCGCGGACAAGTGCCATCAACGGATTTACTGCGGCGATGAATTTTAAGTACTACGGGCAGAATAGTGAGCTCAACTATGGGTTTGAAATAAATGGGTATCGCACAGAGCTCGCATTTCGCAACTTTGTAGGCATTACCATCGAAGAAGTCAGTAATTCAACCGAGATAGGTGGTTTCGTTTCCTATAGGTATATCACTGACCGGATCATTATTGAGCCGGGATTGCGCATGCAATTCTATGCCTCGCTCGGAGAGTTTTCATTTGAGCCCCGGTTTGCCTTCAAATTCAAAATGGGGGAGAAGGTGAGATTTAAAATGTCAGCAGGCGTTTATTCTCAAAACCTGATTAGCACAGTAAACGAAAAGGATATTGTGAATCTGTTTGTTGGATTCTTATCAGATCCGGAAGGCGAATTGTACGAACCTGGTACAACGACAGACGCACCACACAAGCTTCAGAAGTCAGTACATGGTATCGCAGGCTTTGAGATCGATGTGACAGATCGAATTCAGATCAATATCGAACCATATATCAAAAGCTTCACGCAGTTGATAAGTCTGAATCGCAACAAGCTCAGTGCGTTAGATCCCAATTTCCAAACGGAAAATGGAAAAGCGGTAGGTCTGGATTTGTCCGGTCGATATGAGACCCCACGGCTATTCGTGTGGGCAACGTATTCCCTGGGCAAGGTGACCCGCTTTGATGGAGAGCAAACCTACCCGACGCACTTTGATCGCAGGCACAATATCAACTTCCTCTTCTCATGGAAGTTTGGAGGTTCATTGCTCTGGGAGGCAGGAGCAAGATGGAATTACGGATCAGGTTTCCCTTTTACGCAGACACAGGGCTTCCACGGTCAGCAGACCTTTGCTGAAGGACTGGATACAGATGTGTTGACAAATAATCCCGACCTGGGTGTGATTTATACTGAAGAGCGCAATGGTGGTCGCCTTCCCACATATAATCGCGTCGACATGTCATTGAAACGCCGTTTTATACTTGGTGAGCACATGAACCTGGAAATCATTGCAAGCGTGACGAATGTTTTCGATCGTGAAAACATCTTCTATTTCGACAGAATTGAGTTCCAACGTGTAGATCAATTGCCAATTTTGCCTAGTCTTGGTGTGACACTGACCTTTTAAAGGGAGTGCCTTGGCGAAATAAATATGCTTTAGGCACGTTTTTTGGCATAAGAAATGTGGTTAAGTTGTGTTTCAATTCATAACTTTGACCTCAGTATAAGGAAAGAAAAAGAGCATAGGGACATATTATAAATTTATTATATTTGTATTATGTTCAATGCAAGAGTCTTATGAATGTATTGCGCACCCTTTTAAGTGTAATTACGGTTTCCGTAGTTCTGTCATCATGCAATTACGATGTATTGCACGAGGCGGATGCGTTGGACGTCGACCTCAAGGAACGACTTCAAAAGGCATCACCTACCGGAGAATTATCACATTTTATCTTACCGGCCAGCACGGACTACGATAATATCCCTCATGATCCGAAGAATCCTCTGACACCTGAGAAGATCGCTCTTGGGAAATATCTGTTTTACGAAACCGGTATGGCTCAGGTAGCTGCCAGGCAATCAGGGATGGAAACATACTCATGCGCTACATGTCATGTTCCTTCGGCGGGATTTAAGCCGGGTGCATTTCAAGGTATCGCGGACGGTGGTGTCGGTTTTGGCACACAGGGTGAGTTGCGCCAGATGAATCCTGAATATGAAGAGTCAGAAATTGATGCTCAGGGCGCGAGACCTTTGAGCCTTCTGGGTGTCGCATATGTCACAAATACCTTTTGGAACGGACAATTTGGGGGAGGAGACTTGAATGAAGGCACTGAGGATTTGTGGAATGACGAAGATTTCACGAGTATCAATGAGCTCGATCTGATGGCCATTGAAGTTCAGAATATTGAGGGTATGGGACTTCATCGCATGGAGATGACCCCTGAGCTTGCTACAGAAATGGGGTACAGGGTGCTATTTGATCTGGCATTCAGAGATTCCCCGGTTTCCGACAGGTACACCACACTGAATGCTTCGTTTGCACTCTCAGCTTATATCAGAACACTATTACCAAACAAGGCGCCGTTTCAGGATTGGCTGGAAGGCGACTACAATGCGCTTTCAAATCAGGAGAAGAGGGGTGCCATCTTGATGTTTGGCAAGGCGCGATGTTATACATGTCATTATAGCCCGGCGCTCAACTCGATGGAGTTTCATGCTATTGGGGTCAATGACCTTTATCAGAGAGGTGGATTAAATACCTGGGAGTATGATCGTCGTAATTTCGGACGTGGCGGTTTCACTAAGGATCCTGACGATATGTTTGAGTTTAAAGTGCCGCAACTTTATAATGTAGGTGACGGTGCCTTTTATTTTCACGGCAGCAGCAAGGAGACTATTGAGGAAGTGGTAGACTACTTCAATGAGGGTATTCCTGAAAATCCAAATGTGCCGGGTACGCAAATCAGCGCAAAGTTCAGACCGCTCAATCTCACGAAAGAAGAAATTGCAGATCTGCTTAAGTTTCTCAAGAATGGTTTACGGGATCCGTATCTGGATCGCTACGTACCACCATACGTTCAGTCAGGAAATTGCTTCCCGAATAATGATGCGTTGAGTGCGGAACAGATGGGTTGTGAGTAGATTTTC
>QMOR01000154.1 GCA_003648285.1 Bacteroidota bacterium | reverse complement strand
TACGCCGCCTCGGATCGGCAGCTCTCGACCTGACATATGTCGCCTGCGGCAAAATGGATGCCTTCTATGAGACCCAGCTAAATCCATGGGATATTGCCGCCGGCACCATCCTCGTCCGCGAGGCGGGTGGCATCGTTACCGATTTCAGCGGCAATGGAGACTTTGTCACCAAGAAGCAGATCATCGGTTCGAATGGATTACTGCACGGCCATGTGACGGATATTTTGCGCCGGCACGTACCTGTTGAATAAATACCAATTGAATTCCAGATTATAGATTCCAGAATCCAGATTTTTGATGGCTCGGGCTTTGGTATTGTGGTGTCAGTTAGCGACGACATGCCTGTCAAAAAAGTCCCAAATTCAAACACATCTAAAATCTGACGTCTGAATTCTGGAATCTATAATCAAGCGTGCCGATTTATCGCGCACGCACCCGGTCCTGCTCTGCAAGTGCTCCTTGCCCAAGTGCATCATACGACCGCGCCCGGGATCTGAAGTAGTCCTTGACCGGACTCATATTGATCGCCGTCGTATAGCTCTGAACCGCTTCCTGGTACCGACCCATCAATGCCAAAACAATCCCGCGGTCATTAAAGATCTGATGATCGTCGGGAACCAGCTCAAGGTATTTCGTGTAATCCGCCAGAGCTTGCGTATACTTCTTCATCTCAACCATGAGAATGGCGCGATTCATATAGAAGTCCTTGTAATTTCCAGCGACGGGTTCTACTTCTTTGAAGGCTTGCTCGGCGGTGGCAAACTGGCCCATGGATGCGAAGGCAATGGCGCGATTGACCGATGCGCGCAGGTTTCCTGACTTCGAGAGTACGACATCAAAGTCTGCTATCGCAAGTTGGAACTGACGGTTATCGAGATACGCGTTGCCACGATTCACGAGTGCCTGAATATTCTCTGGTTCTAATTCGATTGCTCTGTTATAGTCCACAATTGCCTCCGGAGCCCGACCGGTTTGCCGGTATATCAATCCTCTTTGAATGCGTGCGTTGGCATTATCCTCATGTTCCAGCCCGCGTGTGGCATCTGCCAGTGCTTTGTCCATTTCTCCAATCCCCCGGTAGTACGAACCGCGGTTGACATAAGCATATGCTACAGAAGGGTACTTCTCGATTACGTTTGTCCAGAGCGTCTCAGTACTTTTCCAGACTTGTGCGCCTTGAAATGTCATGATTGCAAATACAAAAGCAATAATACCCAGAATGCCATACCTCATTTTTGCAGTCAGACGCTTACTGTCTCCAATTGTAATCACCCATGCCACAATGAGAAATATTAATCCAAGAACAGGCAAATACACATATCTGTCCGACATGAAAATACCAATACCAAGACCGAGTCGTATGACTGCTGGTGACAGTGTGATAAGGAAAAAGGCATGCGCAAAAAACAGCAGTTTATTCTTTTTAGCAAATGCAACCAGCGCGCCCACTGCAGCCAGCAGCAGCACCGGAAATGCATGAATCGCCGGGCCGAAGAAGCCAATCAGGCCCTCACGTGGATATCCAATAGCCGTCTTGAAAGGAAGAAGTGAATGCAGATACCATAGCCACGCCCGCATACTCGCAAGAGCTGTCTTGCCATATACCGGTGACAGATTTTTTACATTATCCGCCTTGGCCAACACCTTCTCACTGGTCACTGAAGCCAGACTGCCCTCGCCGGAGCTGCGAAAAAAACCAAGGATGTACAGCGACAAAATAAATAATACAAAGTGACCGGCTTTTTCAATAAACAGCTTCGCACTCAACTTGCGTCCCCAGACAAAGTCCAGCAGAAACAAAATGGCGATCACTGTGATACCCGGCGATTTGCTCAGGACAGACAGAATATATGTCACCGCAGACAAGGCCAGCATAAGTACTTTACCCTGATTGAGATACCTGATATATGAAGTCATTGACAACAGGAAGAAAAATGTAAATAACACGTCCTTTCTCTCGACAACCCACGATACAGATTCGACATGCATGGGGTGCAATGCAAATAATAACGCCGTAAAAAATGCAATCTGAAATTCATGTGATTTCAGCTTTTCAAATTTCAAAGAAATCTGCCTTATCATAAAAAACACGAGGAGTACATTTATGATATGCAGCAACAAATTATTGAAATGATAAAGGAATGGCTTCGCCCCGACCGCCCTGTATTCCAACATCCATGTCGTATACGTCACCGGCTTGTAGTGAGGACCAAATGCCGTTTCATAAATAAGCAACGGGCGATCAAGAAATTGCTGGCCCTTGTTCAGAATGAGTTTTTCGTCATCAATGTCAACAAATCCGGCAGTGAGCACAGGCGAATAGGCAATAAATGTAATTGCGGCAAGAATTCCAACCGCAATGAGTATTTGTTTGCGTGTGATCCCCGCGATTTTGCGCCGAATCTTTCTTTGCGGACTGCCTTTCTTTTGTACACTTCTGGATTGTGCACCTTTCTTTTTCCCGCCTTTATTTGTTGAAGTTTTTCGCTTTTGTGCCATTAGGTGTTTTGATCTTAATTCAGCGGGAAAATGAGTGTGTCAGATGGTGTATCAGATGGTGTATCAGATGGTGTATCAGATGGTGTATCAGATGGTGCGTCAGATGATGTGTTATTGCGCATCAATTTTCTCCCGACGATGATAAAGATAATCGCGTACGGCACTAAAAGAAACCGGTTGAGATTCAAAATGTGCTCTTGCGCTGGCGATTTCCTCTTCGCTCGCTTCGAGACCGGTGAGAATATTGCCGAGATGCATGCGCATATGTCCTTCCTGAATTCCGGTCGTGATCAAGGATCTGATCGCCGAAAAATTCTGGGCCAGGCCTGTTGCGGCGATGATCATCATTAATTCTGATGCCGTGGGGTTATCCAGTAATTCAAATGAGCGCTTCGCAATCGGATGGAGTGAAGTGAGCCCTCCCACAGTACCAACAGCAAGGGGAAGTTCCATTCGGAATTTGAACCGCCCATCCTCAATGAGGCACTCGCTCAGGCTTGAATATGTCCCGTTTCTGCATGCATACGCATGTCCCGACGCCTCAATTGCCCGGAAATCATTGCCGGTAGCCACGACGACAGCATCTACCCCATTGAATATCCCCTTGTTATGTGTGGCCGCACGATACGGGTCGATCTCTGCCGTCCGTACCGCCTGACAAAATCGCTTCGCAAATTGCTGAGAGTCAAGATCACCCTTGAATGGCCCCAAATCATCTATGGGACACTCTACCCAAACCCTCACAATACTCTCCGGTGTGTAATTGGAAAGTATAGACATCAGGATTTCTATCGGTTGATTCTTTGCCGAAGCAGAAAAATATGTGGTCATGAGGGCGGCAAATCTTTCAAGAATAGAATTGATGAAGTTTGCGCCCATGGATTCGCAAGTCTCAAAACTCACAAACAGCTGATAATAATCCTCCATCTCGTGCGTGAAATCCTTCAGTTCAATGTCGCGGATACCTCCTCCACGATCCTCCATGCTCTGAGAAATTTCCTGCGTCCCTTCCCTCAAAAACGTGATCAGACTATCCAGTTCATCATACAGCACCTCGCGCTTCCCTCTGAAGAAAAAGTGGACGTGGCCGAGTTTGACGGTACTCATTACCTCGGCATGAAAGCCTCCACGTGCCATCCAGTACTTTGCACCGCTTGACGCCGCTGCCACAACTGAGCTTTCCTCGGTCACCATTGGCACACAATACGTCTTTTGATTTATGACAAAATTTGGAGCCACACCATATGGCAGATGATAGTTGGATATCGTGTTTTCGCTGATTTCGTCCAGGATTTTCTGATGGTCCTCATCGTCAAGCCAATAGCTCTTCAGTTCCCGCATAACATTTTCGGGATCTGTAAAAAAGTTCTCGACGAGCCACTTGATCTTGCCCAGTTTCGAGAGCTTCGAAAAACCGCTTATTGTCTTATTCTCTTGCGTCATTTGACTTTCAGGAAGGCTTGTGCAAGTTTTAAACCCTCGACCTGCATTTTTGCAAATCGCCGGAGTGCTTCATAATCCTCTTTGGCATACCTCAAAAACATCGAAGCATGACCATAAACTGAAGGCAAATTTAGTTGATTCATGAGATAGTGCCCATCTAAAAATCCTGACAGTCCTCCGCTAATAATGATTTCGCGGCATTTTATGCTACCTCCGGAGTCCTGGATAGCGGTATTTACAAATCGCACCATTTCCTCTGCTGAATGTCCTACCAAGGCCATTTGTGCATATGCCTCGCCTGTTTCTTCACTCGCTCTGAGCAATTCGAGCTTGGTAAAGTTTGTTCCTCCATGTGCAGCAAACTCCAGCGCCTGAATCGGCAATTGCATCAATGCGCGGATACTTTCCGGTCCCATTCCCTGTCCGACCTCTTTGACGATCACCCGCGTATGAACGGTTTCGGTAAATTCCCTGATGACATCAATTGGTGCCCTTGTAATCCGATCTCCCTCCGGTTGCATCCACTCCTGCAGCGGATTTACATGTATGATCAGCCCGTCTGCCCGCAAATCTCTGAGCAAGGCCTCAATCTCACCGGTCGATTTTTCGCGCAGGCTCTCTTCAATCTGAGCAATACCAAGATTCGCATACAGCGGCAAATCAGATCCCATGATGTCACGCACGTCGAAGTCGGCAAATCTCTCACGTGACTGCAGGAGCATCCTGCACGACCCCAGTCCCATACCAAAACCAAACTCCCCGCACATCCGTGCCAGGTTCGCATTGATCTTGCCGGCGAGCTCCGTACCTCCGGTCATACTCGATACCCAGAGCGGAAATCGCAGCTCCCCTCCCGCAAATGAGAGTGGCAACTCGGCCTTTGGGTCCGGGTGCCCGGCAAACATCGGCTCATAGTAAAACCGCCCATCTGCCCGTACCGCTTCGACCTGCGCACTCAACGCCAGGTCGATGTGATCCGTCTTCCGGTTCGAATTGGTCGTAATGGTCTTTTCGTCCATGCGCCACAAAGATGGAAAATCTTGGTGAGTGGCTTCCCACCTTCCCACCCATCCTTCGCTGACGCTGCGGTGGGTGGGAATTTTGAATTTTGGATGTTGAATTTTGGATGTTGAAAACTTCTGAGCGATTTTTTAACTGTTCCTCAATGACTTACAAATCCCAATTGTACTTTTTTTTAGCAAAGACCTATGTTTTTTACATTATTCGATCTACATTTGCACTCCCGTTTAAAAAGCGGCTTTAGAGAAGTCATTATTTAAAGTAAAAAATTGTCGAAGTGGACACTTTAAGTTATAAAACAAAGTCTCTCCGAAAGGAGGACGTCGAGCACAAATGGTTTGTGATTGATGCCGAAGGAGAGATACTTGGACGTATGTGTACGACCATCGCAACAGTATTGCGTGGCAAGCACCTTCCAAATTACACACCGCATGTCGATGGTGGGGACAATGTCATTGTCATAAACGCCGACAAAGTCAGACTGACCGGTAAGAAAATGGATCAGAAAGAATACATCCGCTACTCGGGATATCCGGGCGGTCAAAAGCGTGCAACGGCTCGTCAGCTCATGGAGAAAAAGCCAATAGCTGTGGTCGAAAATGCTGTACGTGGTATGCTGCCAAAGAATAAACTTGGTCGTGCGATGTTTAAAAAATTATTTGTGTACGCTGCTGCAAGTCATCCGCACAGTGCACAGCAACCTGTAGTTCTCAAACCACAATCATAGATGGATACAATCAACGCAATAGGAAGAAGGAAGGCGTCGGTAGCACGTGTATACCTGACCAGTGGGTCGGGAAATGTGCAGATAAACGGACGTAAGTTTGAAGACTACTTTCCGCAAAAGCATATTCAGGCAACTGTTCTGGATCCGATCAATACCGTCGATCAGGCAAAGGTGTATGACATTAAGGTAAACGTTAAGGGCGGCGGTTTTAAAGGCCAGTCAGAAGCCATTCGTCTGGGCATTGCCAGAGCGCTTGTCAAAATCGATGCCGATTTCAAACCGGCACTGAAAGCCAAAAGCTTTATGACGCGCGACGCTCGTGTCGTAGAACGGAAGAAGTACGGTAAGCCAAAAGCACGTAAGAGCTTCCAGTTTAGCAAGCGTTAATTATCTAACCCGAATATTGATACAGCGAATATGCCAAATCCAACATATAAAGAGCTTCTCGACGCCGGAACACACTTCGGCCACATGAAAAGCAAGTGGAATCCTAAAATGGCCGAGTACATTTTTATGGAGCGCCGAGGAATCCACATCATCGATTTAAACCGCACAACAGAATGCCTCGACAAGGCGTGTCACGTGGCACGTCAAATGGCTAAGTCAGGCAAGAAGATCTTATTTGTCGCCACCAAGAAGCAAGCACGTGACATCGTCGCTGATGCAGCGCGTTCTGTGAGCATGCCCTATGTCACCGAAAGATGGCTCGGAGGTATGATGACCAACTTCTCAACTATCAGAAGGTCGATCAAGAAAATGAATAGCATCGATCAGATGTTGCAGGATGGAAGTCTGACAAGTTTGACGAAGAAGGAGAAACTGACAGCAACTCGCGAGCGCAATAAACTGGAGAGAGTACTTGGTGGTATTGCAAATATCAACAGACTGCCGGCTGCCATCTTTATGGTGGACATTCACCACGAGCACATCGCTCTTGCAGAGGCACACAAGCTGGGCATGCGCACATTGGCAATGGTGGATACAAATTCGGATCCAACGTCTGTGGATTATCCAATTCCGTCAAATGACGATGCGTCCAAATCAATCACCATTATTACGCATGCAATTACGAATGCGATCAAGGAAGGATTGAATGAGCGCCAGAAGGCACGTGAACAAACTGAAGCTGCGGCGAAACCCGAATAAAAGCATTTTCCCATATCAGCAGCCAGACAAGGCAAACGAGTGGGTAGTACGTTCAGGAATTAGAATAGACATATTTCATTAACTCATATTATAAAGGCATAAGCATATGGCAATTACCGCCCAAGATGTCAAGAAACTCCGCGAAATGACCGGAGCAGGCATGATGGACTGTAAGAAAGCGCTGACTGAAGCAGAAGGCAATATTGAATCAGCGATTGAATTTCTGCGTAAAACAGGTCAGAAACTCTCCGTGAAGCGCGCAGACCGCGAGGCAAAGGAGGGTGTGGTTATCGCTTTGGTATCTGACGACAGTGCCAAAGGTATCGTAATCCGCTTGAGCAGTGAGACAGATTTCGTAGCGAAAAATGAGGACTTTGTAAACCTGGCAAAGAGTTTTGCACAGCTTGCACTGGACAATTTTCCCGCTGATCGCGAAACATTACTTCAACTCGATTACAATGGTGTCACCATTGCTGACAAGGTCATCGAGCAAGTTGGTGTCATCGGTGAGAAAATCGAATTGGCTGACTATCAGAAACTAGAGTCTGAGTGCGTTGTCCCCTATATCCATATGGGTTACAAGGCAGGTGTCATCGTAGGTCTTAACAAGGCCGGTGACAGTCAGGCGGCTGCCGGTCGTGATGTAGCCATGCAGGTCGCAGCAATGAAGCCCATCGCTGTAGATCAGGACGGCGTCGATCCTTCTGTCGTAGAGAAGGAGATTGAAATCGGAAAGGACCTGGCACGTCAGGAAGGTAAACCTGAAGATCTCGTCGAAAGAATTGCCATGGGGAAACTCGGCAAATTCTACAAGGAAAATACTTTGC
>QMOR01000153.1 GCA_003648285.1 Bacteroidota bacterium | reverse complement strand
GCATTGGTCTCAAAGCTCTCCGACAGATTGCAGCAGGCAGCTTTAAACAGCTCCCCTTGCGAAATATTCTGAACGAGCCTCGGATCGAGAAATGAAATCTCGGTCGAACGCTTGCGATAGACGACTTCCACTTCATCGAGCACAGCATTGTCCTTCAGCACAATACTGAGATAGTGCTGATCACTGACATTTATCGTATCAGGAGCGTATCCCACATAAGTGATGACAATGACATCCTGATGATATTTTTCGTCGCCCTCGGGAGGCAATTCCAACTTGAAATAGCCGGTAGAATCGGTATACGTTCCCGCCAGGTCTTCAAAGCTGATGATGTGAACAAGCTCCAATGGAGTGAATTCACCATTGGCACTTTCCTCCATGACAACTCCCTCGACAACATGTTGTGCTCGAAGACTGACTGCGGATGCCGTAATCAGCACCCACAGGCCTAGAATTCTTATGAACCGCATGATTTACTTGTGGCCGTGGCCGTCTTTTTTTCCGTGCTTTTGCACACCGTCATCGTACTTGCAGCATCCGGGGAGCTCGTCGTACGCTTCCTTTTTGGCTTTGGCGAGCTCTGAGCTGTGTCCCACAGCGGCAACTGCATCGGCAATCTGCTGCTTTGTGACTTTATTCTTCTTGACGATAGTGGTCAGCTTTCCACTGTCCTGATCCCATCTGACGGACTTCACGCCCTTGAGGTCATATACTGCAGTCTCGATGCGTGTTTCGCACATACCACATACCCCGGAGACCTGGAGCTCGAGCGTCTCGGTTTTACCCTTGGTTTTTGCTGAAGCGACTTCGTCTTGTGCCTGGATATTAAATGAGGCTATAAATAGAAAAGCGAGTAAACTGTATTTAACGATTGAAATTTTCATAATTGATGTCTTAATAATTGAATAAAATGAGAACGGTTGGTATTCCCGGGGGTAGAAAAAACAGCCTTAAGACATCAGCCATAGAAGATCAGCGAGCAATGCTCGAGCCAGGTTGATACTGGCTTGGGTCGAATGACACAAACAGGATCACCTCGCACCTCTTCCTTTTGCGAGACGGAAGGCAATTCTGTAAACTCACACGCAACGATTGCGTCAGTATAGTTACTCTGCAAAAGAATGAGTGCAGCTACGCTTTCATCAAGCTGAAGCAGTTCGGTCTCATCATCGCAGCAGTCGGGTATTGAAACGGCTTCATTGCAATGCGTAGGGCTTTTTCCCTGGCAGCAAGCAGTTGGCTCTTCGGCATTATCAGAAACATCATGGTGTGCATCCTCATGTGATTCGCACTCCTTGGCTGCAAAGAGCGTGATATGCTGCAGTTCGCCTTCACAGTAGTGATAATGCAGTGGCACACCTATAGCAACAACGCTATAGAGTGTCAACAATACCAAAACCATGACCTTTCGCATCATACTGCAAATATACAACAGACATGAGTACATTATTCGTGCCAATGGGGTATGATTAACAGTCTTTTAACGAGGCTTCGATCAGATTTATCGAAAGTGTATGAACAATGTATAATAGCTATCTTCAGCTTGAAATCACTACAACACAATTCACATGAAAAAGAAGTACACCAATGGCGATGTCACAGTCGTCTGGAGCCCTGACCTCTGTATTCACTCAGAGAAATGCGCCCGCGGATTAGGATCTGTTTTTAACCCAGATGTAAGGCCATGGGTCAATATGGATGGCGGCACGTCCGCAGAAATTTCCGCTCAGGTCGCCAAATGCCCATCCGGCGCCTTGTCTATTTTAGAAGAGGAGAAAAGTGAAGATTCGCCGGTTCACAGCGCGCCGGTTCAGGTTTTGGCTGACGGGCCATTGCGGATTCCCGGACCATGTGTCATCACACTTATTGATGGCACTGAAGAGAAAAGAGAGAAGGATGCATTCCTCTGTCGTTGCGGACACTCAGCGAAAAAGCCATTTTGTGATGGCTCGCACAAGCGTGAGGGCTTTACGGGATAATGATGGTAGAGAATGAAGTTTATGAGAACCTCTTTGACCAGTTGATCGCCAACAATAGCGATGCGCAATTAGCTTTGCAGCCAACTTTTTGACGAATGAAACCGTCTATTAGACTATGAGAGACAATCTTGCATATATCCTCGTGGCACTTTCGCTGACTTTTTTTGCTTGTCAGAAGATGCAGGTAGGTGTGAATACGTATGACATTGAGTATAGTGAGTCTATCACTTTTGATCAAAACAAGAAGCTCATATTCGTGGATGTCATTAGTGATTCTAGATGCCCGGTCAATGTTGATTGTGTCTGGCCAGGAGAAGCGACTATTGCGTTACAGGCGATTTGTACACCTGGCGATACCATTAATTTCGAGCTTTCTTTCGGAGAAATTGGCACAGATCACCGGGATACGACGATCTTCGATATCTACAGGGTTGAACTGTTGGAAGTACTGCCGCTTACCGAAGAGGGTGTGGAACTGGAGAAGGAAGACTATAGCATTCGGGTACTTGTCGAGAAGAGTTAAGACCGGAGAGTCAACGGCCCAAATTATTAAGTTTACAGTATGAGCGATGTAATTGTACTCGGCGGAGGCATGGTGGGCAGTGCCATGGCCATCGATATGGCAAAAAGCCACAGCGTAACCCTGGCAGATTATAGCCAGGATGTTTTGGATGCAGTAAAGCAAAAGTGTAGTAGCCTGTCTACACAGCAATTGGATGTCACGGACACAAATGCGTTACAAAGCACAATACATCCGTTTGATCTGGTCATTTGTGCAGTGCCTGGATTTTTGGGATTTAATACTTTAAAATCAATTATAGAGGCGAATAAAAATGTCATAGACATTTCTTTTTTTCCTGAAAATTCGCTGGATCTGGATGCATTGGCAAAGCAACATGGAGTGACAGCAATTGTAGATTGCGGAGTTGCGCCTGGAATGGATAATGTCATTCTGGGATATTACAATGAGAAATTGAAGCTCACAGATTTTGAATGTCTGGTCGGTGGATTGCCAAAAGAAAGAAAATGGCCATTTGCATATAAAGCACCGTTTTCACCAATAGATGTGATAGAAGAGTATACGCGCCCTGCAAGATATGTCGAGAATGGTCAGTTAATTGTGCGGGATCCATTGACAGATTGTGAAGATGTTTGGTTTGACGGCGTAGGGACACTGGAATCATTTAATTCAGACGGATTGAGAAGTATTATTTATACGATGCCGCATATTCCAAACATGAAAGAAAAGACGTTGCGGTATCCGGGTCATGTGGAATATGTCAGGGTATTGAAGGAAAGCGGTTTTTTCGATGAAAAACCAATAGAGGTAAATGGGATTTCGGTCTCACCACTTGAATTTACGAGTAAGGTTTTGTTTAAGGAATGGAAATTAGCAGAGACGGAAGAGGAGATGACGGTGATGAGGGTGACGGTCAAAGGTACAAACGCTGACGGGCAGGTTGAAGAGGTGGTTTATACGCTGCATGATGAGTATGATCCCGAAACGCAGACTTCGTCCATGGCACGGTCGACGGGGTATACCGCGACGGCGGCGGCTAATATGTTTTTGGATGGATTGTTTGATAAAAGGGGTGTTTTTCCGCCTGAGTTAGTTGGAGGGCATGAGGGGTGTTTTGAGTATTTTTTGAGGTATTTGAGAGAGAGGGGTGTGCGCTATGTGAAGAATGTGCGGGTAATAGCGCAAAAGAAATGAAAACTGTAATTATATATGAAAATTCCTGGATTGATTATGGTGCAAAACCAGTCTCAAGTTCCGGAGAGGATATTCAAAGATCAATTGAATATTGGTGGCTAGAGTTAAATGAAAATGGGGTGCCTATAAGAGAACTTGGTTTTGACATTAATGATCAAGTTAAATATGCAGCTCCTAAGAATAAAGATCGAGGTTTATGGACGGATTCCATGACATACTTTAAAACACCAGAGGAGTATGTACAAGTTAATAACACTTTTTTCGAAGAACAATGGAGACGCTTCAATGCTAAATGAAGTAGAAACTAATTAGGGGCGCTAAAACGAAATGTAAATCGCTAAACACCAAAGACGTCTATAATTCTGTCATCCATCGGAGTTTTAGGTCCACGGCGTAATGATCTTTATAACTATTTGCGTGTCACGCAATTTAAAATTTAAAACTCAAAATTTAAAATTCCCCCATGAATTAATTCATGGGTCCTCAAGCTGACAAGATGACTCCACCCCACCACACGTGCAATGCCCACAGGCTGAATTGAGATGATCGAAGTGGTTTTTTGTTTTCATTTTTTTGGCGAGCATCTGGACGAGTACCCATCCGGCACAGAGTGCGCAGAGTGTGAGTATTGATATGATGTAAGTCATTTTCTACTGATTTTATGTGCTGAATAATCCGGCAAATCCCATAAATGCCATGGAAAGAATTCCTGCGATGATCAAATTCAGTGCTGTGCCTTGCATGAGATTTGGAATATTCAGCACCCTTGTTTCTTCTCTGATCCCTGCCAAAAGTACCAGGGCGAGTGTCACTCCTCCTCCGGCTCCAAGGGCATATACCATGCCTTCCACAAATCCATAACCCTTGTTTGTCGAGAAAAGTGCCAATCCGAGGATTGCGCAATTCGTAGTGATTAGTGGCAGGAAGATTCCCAGGGCGCGGAACAAGTCAGGGCTGAGTTTTTTTAATGCCATTTCTACGAATTGTACTGAGCTGGCGATAACGATGATAAAGCTGATTAACCTTAAATACGGAGCGTATATCAATACCCATGTGTTTAGGACATACGAACACACAGCTGTAATGAGCATCACGAATATATTGGCAAGGCCGAGACGAAATGCTGTTTCCAACTTACTCGATACACCAAGAAATGGACATAGCCCCAGGAAATAGGACAACGTAAAGTTATTGATAAGCAGAGCCGAGATGAATATCCAAATCAGATTGTCCATGTTTTAGGCTTTAATTGCTTTCGAAAATGTGAGATTTCCTTTGCACATGATTCAATTGATTATGTTGTTTCCACAGTTTGTTTCAGTAAGGCACGTTCCTTCGATCTCTTTGCATGCCAGTTAAATCCCAATAGCAAGAATCCGAGCATGAAAAATCCTCCCGGGGGAAGTATCATGACGATCCATGGCTCAAAGCCCGCTCCGAATAATGAGATATCAAACAGCGATCCGCTACCCAGTATTTCCCGGGGAATACCGATACACAGCATGGCGAATGTAAATCCGGCGCTCATGCCAAGCGCATCAAGAATGGACAGGCCAACGGTATTTTTTGAGGCAAATGCTTCCTGTCTTCCGAGTATCAGGCAGTTTACCACGATCAATGCGATAAAGGCCCCCAGTTCTTTATGAACGCCCGGCGTATATGCTGCTAGAAGAAAATCGACTACAGTTACAAATGTTGCGATGATGATGATATATGTCGTGATCCGAACTTGTTTTGGAATAACCGATTTTAATAAAGAAACCAGAATACTGGAGCTGACAAGAACAAACGTAGTCGCCAGGCCCATTGCCAAACTGTTGATGGCAGTGTTGGTAACTGCCAATGCAGGGCACATGCCCAATACTGCCACAAATACCGGATTCTCCTTCCAGAGGCCTTTGAGGAATTCCTCTGCTCTTTTATTGCTATCTGCTAAATCACTCATTTTTATCTGAAACCTTTAGCTCGTTATCTTTAATATATACGTCCAGGGTCGCTTCCCAGATATCCATCGTTTCATTTAAAAGCCTTACAATGGCTTTTGAGGAAATGGTCGCACCGGTTATTGTTTCTACCTCATTTGGATTTTGCTTCATGCCGGGTTTGACGGCGATGATTTCGGGGGCGACCGCAAGCGCTTTAAAATTGGTTTGAAAGTCCGCGTCCTTAAATATCTTGTCTCCCAGACCAGGAGTTTCTTTGCTTTCCAGTACTTCAAATCCAATAATGATTTTATTGATAGCGTCATAGCCAAACAGGGCTCCAATCACATCCTGAAAACCGGGTTCACTGCCGGGAATAGCAAAACCTATCAGTTCTTCCTCTGCGTTGAATCCTGCATAAATCAATAATTCGTCCTTATCAGCCTCTTCTTTTTTGTTCTCATCCGTAGCCTTTAATGCCAACTGGCTATCCTTCAATACTAATGTAGAGTATGTCGTGCAATCCGGCAATACCTTAAAAATGGCCCGTTGAGTGGCCGCTTTCTTATTGGCCTGAATCAGTGGCTTGGTATAAATGAATGTACCCACCAAAATGATTCCCGACAACAGTCCGGCAATGCCCAATGTGAACACGAGCTTGAAAGAGCTTGGCTCTTTTTCTGCGGTGTGCTGAATGGTCGTATTCTTCTGCTCGTCGCTCATGATTTGGACGTTTTGTGACCGTATGTTCTGATCTTTGTAAAGCGATTAAGCAGCGGTGTAGCGGCATTCATCAGGAGTATCGCATACATCACACCTTCCGGCAGACCTCCCCAATTCCTTATTAAAACAACGAAAATGCCGATCCCTATTCCAAAGATCCATGTTCCTTTTGGGGTGAGTGGAGAGGTGACAAGGTCAGTCGCCATGTAGAAGGTTCCCAACAAAAGCCCCCCGGACAGAATCATGAAAATCGGTGAGGGATATATTTCCGGATCGATCAGGTAGAAGATACCTGAGAACACGCTCACTGTGAGAAGTATGGATAGGGGAATGCGCCAGTTGATAATTTTCTTGTACAATAAATAGATCCCTGCCAGGATGATTAAAATGCCACACGTCTCACCAAGAGACCCACCAGTGTTGCCCATTAGTAGGTCCAGGGTATTTGTTGCTACATGGTCAAATTTCATTTGCGCCAGCGGAGTGGCTCCGGTAGCCCCATCGACATTGACTCCCTGATAAAATGGCAATGCGGCATTTGTCCCTCTCATGCTGAAGTACATCCCATCAGGAGGGGACCAAGTTGTAATCGCAGTTGGAAATGCCGCCTGCAAAAATGCTCTGCCCAATAGTGCCGGATTAAAAACATTTTGACCCAGGCCACCCCACATTGCTTTTCCCATACCGATCGCCACCATTCCTCCGATAAATACCATCCACAATGGAAATCCGGGAGGTAACGTCAGTGCCAGAAGGATTCCCGTAATCAAGGCGCTCCCGTCTTTGAGTGATTTGAGCCGATCAGCAGATTTATTAAACAGCCATTCTGTAAATCCACAGGAAATCACTGCGGTCAGTGTGATGAGTATCGCACTCAGACCAAAGAAATAGTAGGATGCCAACAGAATTGGTATCAACGTGTACACCACCGTCATCATGATGTCGGGTGTAGTTTCCGCGTCCTTTAGAAAAGGAGCGGTTGATACCATGAGTTTTTTTGTTGTATCGCTCATTAAGAGGTCTTGTTCTTTGATTCTTTTTTAACCACACGTGCCCGTCCATGGTCATTGGTGGAGGCGCGGATTTTCTCGGATTTTATCATACTGTCACCCCTTTGGGGTTTTGCTTTTGTTGTTATCTGTCTTTTATGATACTGCCACCCCTTTGGGGTTTTATTTCATTTTACTTCGGCCTGTTATCATACTGTGCCACCTTCGCTGAAGCTATGGTGGACTATGTCACACCTCTGGAGTTTGCTTTCTATTGTAATCATATATGGGCCAATTTAAAATTTAACATTTAAAATTCCCCCAAACCTAACTCCTCAACCCTGTTTACCTCTAGTCGCTTTCTCCCTCAAAATCCCCTTCGCCACCCTAAAGCTCTGAACCAATGGAAT
>QMOR01000152.1 GCA_003648285.1 Bacteroidota bacterium | reverse complement strand
TCATGGTGCGGGATGCGGATGCAAGATTTCGCCAAAAGTATTATCGCAGATACTTGCAAAAGGAAATCAGAAGGCACAAGTACATGCGAACTTGCTGGTTGGGAACGCTGAAAGAGACGATGCCGCCGTTTTTGACCTGGGCGATGGTTCTGCGGTGATTAGCACGACTGATTTCTTTATGCCAATTGTAGATGACCCATTTGATTTTGGTCGTATTGCCCCAGTCAATGCCATCAGCGATGTGTATGCTAGGGGGGGCACGCCTTTGGTGGCAATCGCCATTTTGGGATGGCCTATCGACAAACTTCCGGCAGAGGTCGCGAGTCAGGTCATGGAAGGAGCAAGAGCCGCATGCCGCGATGCAAACATTCCTCTAGGTGTTGGGCACAGCATTGACAGTCCAGAGCCGATCTTCGGATTAGCTGTGACAGGTAGGGTAGAGGTAGAAAAAATAAAGCGCAACAGTAGAGCTCAGTCCGGTGACATATTGTTCTTGACGAAGCCACTAGGTGTTGGAATCCTCACAACGGCTCAGAAGAAAGGGATACTCAAGCCTGAGCACAGCTTGCTCGCGAGAGATTCCATGATACGATTAAATGTGATTGGTAAGGAACTTGCCGACCTCGAGGACGTCCATGCCATGACAGATGTGACCGGTTTTGGCCTGGCAGGTCATTTGATCGAAATGTGTGAAGGAAGCAATGTGCATGCTCAGATTGAATTAGAAAAAGTCCCATTGATAGATGCTGAGGCGATTGATGCCTACCTGAAGCATGATAGTATTCCGGGTGGAACACATCGGAATTTCGACAGCTACGGAAGCAAAATTCAGAGCCTGTCGGCACGACAAAAGGCTATTATTTGTGACCCCCAAACAAGCGGGGGACTCCTTCTGGCTGTGGCACCATCTGCGGTACAGGATATATCAGGATTACTCAAAGCCGCAGGATTGCACGCCGAGCCTGTTGGAAAAATCATTCAGGCAACAAATTTGCCTGAGCTCATCAACATTGTGTGATTTAAAGAAGATTGGAAACTTATCCATTTGCCCGACTTGCTATTACCTTCCGTCCGATTGCGCACAGACCATCAAGAGTAAGGTTTGGATGCACTTCGTAGAAGAGCTTTCGAAGTGGATCCAGCACGTGATTGAGGCCACCGGTGGCAATCACAATGGCCTCCGGATTCCATTCTGACTTATACCTCGCAACCAGCTTCTCTACGAGACCGATATAACCAATCAGCACGCCACTCTGAATTGCGTGGACGGTATCAAGTCCAAGAACAGATTCTGGTAAATTGAGCGGCACTTCAGGTAGTTTGGCAGTATTAATATTGAGGGATTTCAAGGCGGTTTTAATGCCGGGTGCAATTGATACACCATGGAGCTGCCAGTCATTACCCACCGCCAAAACAGTAAGCGCAGTACCAAAGTCAATAACAATGCTATCGCGTTTGTACCTCGTGATAGCAGCGTATGCGTTCGCCACCAGGTCAGAACCAATTTCATTTGGTTTGGATAGTGTAAGTTCGAGGTGACCATATATTTCAGGTCCAACAACGATCACATCGGTCTTGAGAAAGTCGCTCAGGAAATCAACGAATGGTCGTGTGAGGTCAGGGACCACAGAACTTAATACGGCGTAATCTATCTCGTAAATATCTACATTAGCCTCAAACATGAGCTTGACGACCTCCAGTTTATAGTGATTTACTTCAACGTTGGTTTTAGTCGGTATGCGCCATATATGTGATAGCTGGCCGTCACAATAGACGCCGACTACGACATTTGAATTTCCAATATCTATCACCACATTCATCGCCTCAATTTCTGAAAATTATTGATGTTATTTCAGGAAATGTCGAGTGATTCATGATCTATTACAACAAAACAATAATGGTAGGTTGTGAAGTACTTAATCAAGCGTATATGAGACACCTACTCAAGCATATAATCTACTCAAGCATATAAACGATATCTTGCATAAATGAAACACACATTCCAATGCCCGAAGTGCGAATCAACTGACGTGATTAAAATTGAAGGTCAGCGTTATAATCAAAATCACATTGTAAGTCTCACAAATTGGGGGACCAATCACGCCGTCATAGACCGTTTTCTTTGCACGCATTGTGGCTATACGGAAGAGTGGCTGCAACTCACTTCAAAGTTCAAAAAGTGGGTGGCCAAAAATAAGGATAAGGGCAATCTGGCCAGTGACTTCGTTTAGAGCTTCATTTGACCAGCCAAGTTTCATGGCAAATAATCTGGTCTTTTGATCAAAATCCTTTTACCGGATCTTCTATTAAATCAGAGGATAACTATTCAATGGGCACCCCATTTTCATCTGTGGTAAGCACTTCTGACATATAGTCCAGAAAAGGCCGCATGGCTCTGAAAGTCTTAACAACATGCGTAAGAAAATCGGACTTCAATACAGCTTCATCATTAAAATTACGGACGAGCAGGAATTGTTTTTTCCGGAGCAAATCAATGTCAGGATGCTCTTTTGAAAATCCCTTTGGTGCGGTTTTGAGTTCGTCGCCATCAAGTTGTCCAAAATTATTGAGGAAGGGCCTGGCACTAATGATCTTGCGCATGGGAGAGGGGTCTGAGCCAATTTCTTGTCGAATCCTTGTGATATCACTCGAATTCGGGCCCCAAAATCCACCGATAATCGCGGTTTGATTGTTTGGTGCAATTTTAAAATAGTATCCACCACGCAGCCATTTTGTATCGCGTTTCATGCTCCCCATAAATCCGGTCTTATAAGGAGTTTTGTCCTTTGAGAATCTAATATCCCTATAAATCCGAAAGAGAGACTGTTTCGCTGTTCTTGGGACAAGTTGATCATGATGGTTCATCTCATCGATAAGCAACTCAGCAAACTCAATGACGTCGCTATGTGCATCCAGATATCTCTCTTTGTGCGCCTGAAACCATTCACGATTATTGTTGAGATTTAGCTCTTGTAGAAACTTGAACGTATTTGGATTAATCTTCCCGGTCATGCTATAGCCTTGTTAATGATTAAACAATGATACGCATCTGATTATCTTTCCGGTATGAAGTTTTTACTAAACCCATTAAAACTGCTCATTTTATTGATGTCCCTTTTTCTTGCTGATACGGTCTACGGACAGTATCGCGTCCTCGAAGAGCATGAAATAGAACACCTCGCAGAATTGACGGAACAACTGCCTGAAGTCTCTGGAATAATTATGACTCCCTACAATACGGCTATTGGTCACAATGATCGCGGAGGCAAAGCAAGGCTCTACGAATTTGATATAAAAACCGGCCACAAGATCCGTACGATAGAGATAGATCATGCAAAGAACAGAGACTGGGAGGACATCACTTCAGACGCTGAATACATCTATATCGGTGATTTTGGAAATAACCGGGGAAGGAGGGAAAGACTCAAGGTCTATCGTATCAAATGGCCGGAAAAAGGCTCTGAGCGCATTTCAGTGAGAGCAGAAAAAATTAGATTCACCTATGCCGATCAAACTGATTTTGAAAAAAGAAAAAACCATAATTATGACTGTGAAGCGGTGATCAGTTTTGGCGACAGCTTATATCTCTTCACAAAAAATCGTGCAGATGGACGCACCAATGTGTGTGCACTGTCAAAGACACCGGGTGAATATGTTACCACTGTGACACAGACCTTTGATACTGATGGACTGGTTACCGGTGCTGATATTTTTGAGAATGGCAAATTGAAGATGCTTAGCCTGATCGGCTACAATAAGTCCGACAACACGTATATGCCATTTATCTGGACATTCACGAAATTTAATGACGCTGATTTTTTTTCAGGGAATGCCGAGAGAGTTGATCTTCCAATGCATATCCAGACAGAAGGCATTTCCTTTGTTAAGTCTAAGAAGATTTTATTCACAAATGAGGAGGGGAAAGATAATCCGAGTTCACTGTATCAGGTGAAGACAAAGTCATTGATAGGGCAATAGGTCATGGATCATCAAATCTCCTATTTAACATAATATTAATTATAGGACAAGATGGGTGTATTGCTGAGGAACAGGTATCTTAAGAGCACTATGTCAGAACTGCAGACTATGCGCATCATCACACTAAGTAAAAACATATAGCTATGCACACGAGATCGTTTTTCCAGCACATGCTCAGATTGATCATCATTCCTACATTCCTATGCTCTGTGCATTCCGAATCAGAACATGTAAATACGGACGACCCATGCGCGTTTCTGAATAATCAACTCATTCAGGAATTCTTCGAGGTCGATGCCGGGGATATCAATCGGGAGTCGTCAGAATCCTCTAATCCGAGCTGTACCGTCGGCTGGGTCAAACCAAACATTGAAGAATTGCAGAAGAGTCATCAGCAGGCGATGTCACAGTATATGCAAGACAAAATGGCTGGCAAGGACGTGAAGATGCCTGCATATCCGGGTAATAATCATGTCCGCCTCACAATTCACAGCACAGTATTTAATGATAAGGCATCTGCAGAACATTCCTTTAATACTGCAATGCAACGCCTTCAGAAAGGCACCACCATGGAGGTGAATGGCAAAACGGAAACAGTATTTCAATATGACACAGTCCCCGTCGAAAATGTCGCAGACGCAGCCCACTGGATCGAAGGATTAAGTCAATTAAGTGTACAGTCAGGTGTACGAATCTTTCACCTAAAGGTCAAGGTCTACGATACCGCTGAAGAAAACCGTGAAACTGCCGAAAAAATCGCGCAAAAACTGGCTCTCACCCTAAATTGAAGTTCCAGTCCGCAAATGCCAAAACGAAATTACACAACAGCGACAATAGAGACAATAGAGACAATAGAGACAACGCCAACAGCGACAAAAGAGTCAACAGCGACAAAAGCGACAAAAGAGTCAACAGCGACAAAAGAGTCAACAACGAATAGAGACAACGACAACCTACAACATCAATCCAAGCACCTTAAACATCCCTCCATCCGTTATCTCACACCCGCTCTCCATCATCGCAAACACTTCATCCTCTTTCGGCTTTACATAAGGCTTTTCGGTGGTATATACCTGTAATTTGGCACTGGCTACAATTGCACTGATATTGCCCGTATCGACATGCCGCAGATCTATCTGCGAAGCCTGATCTATTTCCAATGCGACAAGGACAAAGCGATCATTGAGACATTGATAGCAATATAGCGTGTATCGGGTCTTGCACTCCAAAAACAGTGCATCAGACATGACAGTGCCATACACCACGTTGCTGAAGTCCTCGATGATCTCCTGCGCCTGTAGTGGATCTGTTTCTTTTATTTTCACCCAATCCGGGGCCAGAATACTCTGTGCTGCAAGAAACTTGACAAACTGCTGTTCCAGGACAGTCAGTTCTTCAGAAGAAAGACATTTAAAACGCAGCATGGTATCAGGCCTTACGCATGCGCAGGCTCTCGGGAGTGACCTCCAAAAATTCATCTCCGCGGATATACTCCATTGCCTCCTCGAGTGAAAACTCAATTTTCGGGAAAATCTTTGCAGCATCATCAGCTCCTGAAGAACGCATGTTTGAAAGCTTCTTTCCCTTGATCACATTCACTTCCAGATCGCTGGTGCGTGAATGTTCCCCGATAACCATGCCTTTGTAGACCTGATCACCCGGTTCTATGAAAAACTTGCCCCTGTCCTGCAAACGATCAAGTGAAAAAGCAAGTGCCTGGCCCTGTTCGGACGAAATAATTGAACCGTTGAATTTTCCAGGAATATCGCCCTTATGGGGCTCAAATGCTCTGAATCGATGCGTCATCACAGCAGTACCAGCGGTTGATGTCAAAATTTTGTTCCGCAGCCCGATGAGTCCTCTCGACGGAATATCAAATTCGAGATGCTGAACATCCCCTTTCATTTCCATGACCTCAAGTTGACCTTTTTGCTGTGATACTAGTTCTATGACTTTACCGGCGTATGTCGGATTCACATCGATGACAAGTGCTTCTACTGGCTCGCATTTCACACCATCAATATCCTTCATAATCACCTGAGGCTGACCGACTTGCAATTCGTATCCCTCACGACGCATTGTTTCTATCAAAATCGCGAGATGCAGTACTCCCCTACCGTAGACGTTAAATTTGTCCTCTGAATCTGTGTCTTCCACGTGCAATGCAAGGTTTCGCTCTATTTCACGATACAGTCGATCTCGCAAATGCCTTGAGGTCACATACTTTCCTTCTTTACCATAAAATGGCGAGTTATTGATCGTAAAGAGCATACTCATCGTAGGCTCATCTACTTTTATCCGCGTTATCGGCTCGGAATTTTCCAGGGACGCAATTGTATCCCCAATCTCAAAATCATCAAGCCCCACAACGGCACATAAATCACCTGCTCTGATAGATTTGACTCTTTCCTTACCGAGACCTTTAAACTCAAACAATTCTTTGATCCGCACCTTTTTCATCTTATCGTCACGCCCACAGAGCATAAAATCCTGCCCTTCAATCAGATCGCCCCGGTAGACACGACCGATCGCAATGCGTCCGACAAAGCTGGAAAAGTCCATAGAGGTAATCTGCATTTGCAAATCACCTTCCCTGTATGGTGCTTCCGGAATATGGTCCAGAATGGCATTGAGCAATGGTGTAACATCAGAGGTCCGCTTTTTCCAATCATAGCTCATCCAACCTTCTTTTGATGACCCAAATATGGTCTCAAAATCGAGTTGATCTTCAGTTGCATCGAGGTTAAACATCAGGTCAAACACATCACCTTGTACCTCTTCCGGTGTACAGTTTTCTTTATCAACCTTATTGACGACGACAATTGGCTTAAGGTCCAACTCGATTGCTTTTCCCAACACAAACCGTGTTTGGGGCATCGGACCCTCAAATGCGTCAACAAGCAACAAAACGCCATCAGCCATCTTCAATACACGCTCCACTTCTCCTCCAAAATCTGAGTGACCAGGGGTATCGATAATATTGATCTTCACACCTTTGTAATTGACCGATACATTTTTGGACAAGATGGTTATCCCACGCTCACGTTCCAGGTCATTACTGTCCAGGATCAGCTCTCCCGTTTCTTTGCGGGGATCGATCGCATGACATTGGTGAATGATCTTGTCAACGAGTGTAGTCTTACCGTGATCGACGTGTGCTATAATAGCGATGTTGCGTATGCTTTGCATTGGTATATTTTCAATTGAGCGCGCAAAAGTACAACTATTGTCGGCACTGAACTGTAATTTTCTTAGTGCGAGCCTTAAATTCCAATCTTCTTTTTGCTAGTGTAGTCGTGCAAGGGCAAAAACACATGATAATCGGAGGAGGCAAGTCCATATTCAGTATACGATGAAAGATTGAGTTTCGAACTTGGTGTTGTATCCCGCCAGGAAGCAGGAGGTGGGTAGATTATCTGAGTGCCTGCCACAAAATATCCTCAAATGCATCAAGCTGTGATGGTTCCAGCCAGCGAGTCACCACAACCAGACCATTTTCCTGATCGACGATGATGTAATTCCCCCCAAACCCAGCTGCAAAAAAAACATGCGTAGGAATATCTTCATTGGCACGCCTTCCATGGTTAAGCCACCACATGTAGCCATAGCCCTCAGCTGCTGACGAGCCTTGCTGAATTGCATCTATCCACTCTTCAGAAATAATGCGATCGCCTTGCCATTCGCCATTGTTCATAAATAGTAAACCATATCGCGCATGATCCCGGGCGCTTATAAAGATGCCACCACCAGAGTGTCCTCCACC
>QMOR01000151.1 GCA_003648285.1 Bacteroidota bacterium | reverse complement strand
CCATTTGGATGACCAATACTACGGTGACCGGTCTTACTCCAATAATTTTCAGGTAGAAGCGAGCTATGAACTCATTAAGCGTCTCGATCTTAAACTGGCATATCGCCTTTCAGATGTCAAGACTGATTACGTAGATGGTCTTTTGGCAAAACCTCTCGTCGCAAAAGACAGGGCATTTGCCAATCTGGCCTATACGACCCGAAAGGGATCGGGCGGCTACTGGATGTTTGATGGCACATTACAATTTATCGGCGCACAACGCCTGCCCAATACCTCCAGCAATCCCGAGCCTTATCAAAGGCCGGACTATTCGCCTTCATACATGACATTTGCCACTCAGATCACACGCAATTTTAATGTTGGACGGTCAGGTACAAAGACATCGTTCGCAGTATATATCGGTGCCGAAAACCTGTTTGACTACCGTCAGGAAGACGCTATCATCGCAGCAGATGATCCGTTTGGGCCGTATTTTGACAGTGGGCTTGTGTGGGGACCGATTTTTGGACGTAAGATTTATGCGGGGATTAGGTATACGTTGGATAAGAAGGATCGGTAGGTTGTAGGCTGTAGGGAATAGTGGGTAGGGGATTTTGAATTTTGAATTTTGGGTTTTGAATTTGCCTCTGCCCTGTGTACTTTTGTCTAAATACAACTGATTGTGATAGAGATAGGAAAATACAATGAACTGACCATATTGCGGGAGACGAGCGTCGGTCTCTATTTGGGAGATGAATCTGGTGAGGATGTGCTCTTGCCTAATAAGTATTGTCCTGAAAAATATGAGCTCGAAGATAAGATTTCCGTATTCGTATATCTCGATTATGCGGAGCGGAAAATCGCGACCAATATTACGCCCAAGGTCTTATTAAATGAATTCTCATTATTGCGCGTTACCGCAATCGAAACTGTTGGGGCATTTATGGACTGGGGATTGGAAAAAGATCTGATGGTCCCCTTCAAGGAGCAAAGGCAGAGGATGAGCATCGACAGGTGGTATATCGTCTATCTGGATCTCGATACGGACACAGACCGGCTCTTCGCAAGCAACAGAATAGAAAAGCACCTTCAAAATGAAAATTTAAACGTTGAGGTAGGAGATGAAGTTGATATCCTCATCTATCACAAAACAGACCTTGGCTTCACAGTGATTGTGAATCATGCGCATAAGGGACTGGTTTATAACAATGAAGTATTTAAGGAACTAAATATTGGAGATAAGCTCAAAGGATTTGTCAAAAATATCCGGGAAGAAAATAAACTTGATATTTCACTCCAGCCCATTGGGTACGTTAATTATAATGACACAAATACACAACTCGTTTACCAAGCACTCGTTGACGCGGATGGCATATTAGAAATAACAGATAAAAGCTCTCCCGAAGAAATTCACGCCCAATTTGGCATAAGCAAAAAAGCATTCAAAAAAGCCTTGGGTGCCTTGTACAAAGACCGCAAAATAGAAATAAAGCCAGAAGGTATTAGGCTGGTATGATGCATCCCCAAAGAGTGATATTCTTCAGCAACACCAATCCATAAATACTCCCACAAAAAAATCAAAAATCAAGATTCATAAATCAGAACTCATACCTCATTCCTCCGGCACCCCATACCCCCACCTCTCCACATACTCTCCCCAATACTTATCAACCAACTCCACCATCTCCCGTGGCATTTCGTACTTATTCTTCTGATAGGACTTTTGACTATTGACGTAATTATCAAATTGCGCGTGCGATTTATCGAAATCCTTAAGCCCTAATTTGTTATAAATTGACCTGAGATTGCCGACCGGGTCCTTTTCAAAGTCTTCAAATTTCAATTCTACCATATTCAGGCCAGGGATTTCCGCCAGTGCGCTATCGTAATCCTGATAGAGTTTGACATATGTTTCCAAAATCATTTGCTGAATAAAATCATTAGAAACGCCCTCAAACCAAAGGGTCGGTAATAGCTGCGTAAAGAACTTTAATGTAGACCGAAATACAGTATAGGGATTGCGATAAATATGGATCCATTTGGCCTTGGGGTATTCTTTGTGAAGAAATTTTATTCGTGCTGTATTCACAGGGTTTTTCACTACCAGAAGTTTACCCGGCTTATTTAACAGAGCCTTATGTATTAAATCTTTATAATCTCGCCTGAAGGTCTGTTTCTCCTCTTCACTCAAACCCTCAAATCGTGTTGCCTGGGCATAGTACTTTTTATAGTGCTTCGGAAAGAACATATAGCGGTAATACGCATGGGGATTTACGCCGCCCAATGCAAATTCTTCTTCCTGCGGAAAATCAACGGCCAACTTTACATTGTCGGAAGGTCGTTTGTCAGGCATGATCGCCTTCATAATCGGTCCGAACAGCCACTTGCTTCCCATAAAATTAGGGAAGACCGTCTGATAGGTAGTTACATAGGATGCATTCTCCGTCTGGCACATGAGATTATGGAGAAACGTCGTACCACCACGCCAATGACCTACAATAAAAACGATCTCCTCCGGATTCTTCTTCCTCGCCCGGGGCAAGACAAACATCTTCTCATACCAGCGAAATGGTGAAATGAGATAAATAATTGCTTCAGTAATACTCTTCTTCGCCTTACATTGCGGATCGACAGGATTGCCTCCGATTGTTTTCCGAAACGCACGCAGCGTACTCCCCATCAGGGGCGAAACCGGAGGTAATTTGAATTGGTTATTTGCCATAAGAGCAGCAATTGCAATTTGAATGCGGAAGATATGAGTTCTTTAAGTAGTAAGGTAAGGGGCACGATTCTGATCAAAGTGATTTACCTCATTGCGGGTATTGCCGGATATGCATCATCATTGCTTTTCCCTGACCTTGATTTGCTTTGGCGCTCGGCGATCGCAGATGTTGTGGCTACGCTTGTCGTATTTGTTTTCAGTCATTTCACAAAAAACGCCAGCCTTTACGATCCCTACTGGAGCGTCATCCCGATATGGTTGATTGGTTGGTGGTTGATCGAGATGGGAACGGCCGACCTCATGGTCTACGACTGGCTCATGTTCCTGATGGTCTTCATTTGGGGTATGCGCCTCACATGGAATTGGTGGACAGGTTGGAAAGGGATGAGTCATCAGGACTGGCGGTACACTGCCCTAAAAGAGAAAACCGGCAGGTGGTATCCGCTTGTGAGTTTGAGTGGAATTCACTTATTTCCGACATTGCTCGTTTTCCTGGGTTGCCTTCCTATATTCTACGTAATTAAAAATCACACCGTCATACACGACGTGTCACACCTACAGAGTTCAATATCTATTCTGTTCATTTTTGGTGCAATATTGCTTGAATCTGTGGCCGATTTTCAACTGCGGCGTTGGAACAAGCAGAACGGCGGACAAGTATACAGGAGTGGTGTATGGGCCTGGTCAAGACATCCTAATTACGTCGGTGAAGTCTGGTTTTGGGGAGGGTTATATCTCTATGCCTTCTCACAACATCCATCTCTTATCTGGACAGGTATCGGTACACTTGGTATGATTTTACTTTTCAGATTTATCAGCATCCCAATGATGGAAAAGCGACAATTGAAGAACAAACCCGGATATGCAGAGTATCAGAAAAGTGTCTCAATGCTAGTTCCGCCCATCCTCTTCCATCAAATGCATACGAATGACTAACTTTGCACTCTTGAAAAAATGAAAATCATGAAAACGATTCTTACCACCCTTACGATTGCCCTGTTTTGCCTTTCAGCAACAAGCCAGGCGACTGATGGATTTGCGCAACAATTGAAAGACGATTCGGCTTTCATGCAAACGGATGCAAACGCAGACGATGATTGCTACAGTTTCAAGTTAGGTAAAATTACTCATGAAGGAAATGACGCACAGCAATTGTCCATTGCCAATCTCAAGACGATGCTGGGCCAGGATCCTGTAATAGTTGCAAAACAAGGATGCCCTTCTGCAACAGAAGTTAAGCCCGTCGGCATGAAAGCGACATATTCGAACGGATACATTCGCGAGTTTTCAACACAAGAGATGTCTGCCTTCAAGGACACACCTGACATGGCCGAAAAAATGTTGCATTCAGTGGTTTTAGTCACGTTTACAAATATCAGCTTTAGTGATGAGGCGGGAACGTCGCGCAAATTGACTGACAAGATATTTAAGATTAAATAAAATTACCCGCACTCTTTATCGCGTAAATATTCACTCGTTCTATCTTTTCGCGATATCATTTTCTCTGAGAATACCCTCGAAGGTCTCCATAAAATAATCCACCTCCTCACGCGTAATACACATCGGTGGTTTGATTTTCATCACATTATGTTCAGGTCCGTCAAAGCTCGTGAGAATGCGATGGTCCATTAATCTATTCTGGATATAATTGCAAATCACGGATAACTGAGACCGATCATTATGCAAGGCAAATTCAATTCCAAAAAATAGTCCATACCCTCGTACTTCGTGAATTACAGGGTTGTCTAAAGCCAATTTGCGAAGCGCATCCATCCAGTATTTTCCGATATCTGCAGCATGAGATTGGAGGTCTTCATCACGAATAACATTCAATACTTCAAGCGCGATGGCACACGAAACCGGATTCCCTCCAAATGAACTGAAAAACTCCATGCCATTGTCAAATGACCGGGCGACCTCCTGACTCACTGCCACGGCCGCAACCGGATGCCCATTACCCAAAGGCTTGCCAATGGTGACGATATCGGGCTTAATCCCAAACAGTTCAAATGCCCAAAAGGCCACTCCAATACGACCCAATCCGGTCTGTACTTCATCGGCAATACAGATGCTTCCCTGACTACGCATCAATTTATAAATATCAATAAAGTAGTCTGCCGGTGGCACGATCTGCCCACCACTGCCCGGCAGAGCTTCATGGATAAATGTCATGGATAACTCCCCGGGATTAATCGATTTTACAAATTCGACAGCTCGTCCAGTCGATTGGGCATCGATAGAGCGTAGATGAGGGAGAACATGGATGTGATCCTTACAGCCTGCCCCTCCCGTACCTTCAAACTTGTACGGACTCACTTCGATACATGCGGATGTGGCACCATGGTATGCCTGATCCATTACCAGTGTTTTATGCGTACCTGTATGATTGCGAGCCATGCGAAGCGCAAGATCACCTGCCTCACTTCCGGAGTTGACAAAGTAGATATGCGTGATGTTGTCGGGAAGAGATGCGAGGAGCCGGTCAGCCAATTCCTGCCTCACCATATGCATATATCGTGTATTCGTATTCAAAACAGCCACTTGCTTTTGACCGGCCTTGACCACACGGGGGTGCTCATGACCTACATGCGCGATATTATTCCTGGTGTCGAGATACGACGTACCATCTTCTGTATACAGATTTGACTTCCATCCCCTAACGATATGCAAAGGCCGTTCGTGTGAAATGCTCAGGTTTGGCCCAAGCACTTCCAACCTGTGCTCCAGCATGTCCCCGACCGATTTCGAAACAACATGCATGCGCGGGTCTGAAATACCAAGCATGAGATTGGGATCGGGGCACAGGCTGAGCCATACCTCCCTCTGCGATGCCAGCGCTACACCTGGATAATCATTTGTGTAGCCCAGCATATCCGTGATGATTTGAAAGTGAGAGTGCGGCACCCAGTTCCCATTCTCGGGAAAATCTCCCACATAGGCAATCTGCTGTCCGCGCTCGACAGGGACCCCCGGATACAACAGGCCCATTGTGCTCATACTGTTGTGGCCATAGAGCGTGTAAAAGATCAGATCGGGCTCCGGATTGTGCTCCAGGATCACCAGCGGTCCATATTCCTTGTCGCCTACATCATTTACGATGGCAAATACTCTTCCGTCGAGAGGTGCGTATAGCGGCGAACCCGGTGCCAGAAAGATATCGATACCGATATGAATGGTGCGCATTTCGGGGCCGTTATTCCCCGGTACGGCATATTTCGGAGTGGTGTAGACCGCGCGAGGCTCATTATACCTTCCGATACCCACATTCACACCGGTTGCCGCCATGCGCTCAAACGTTTTATGAGTGGAAAGTCCCACATCTGCGATATCGTCAAATCCTCCCATCTCCAGACTGCCAACGCTCCAGTCAAAGACCTCAACACCCTCTGCCCCGAGGTCCATACCTGTGATCGGAAAAAATGTGCCTTTATTCTCTTTCAGCCAGTCTATCAGGGGTTTCGCATCCGGTGAGGGTTCCATCCCACATGCATGCCTGAACCTGCACGTTGCCAATGTATCCGGATAATCGCACAAGATTGCAAGCAAACTACTCGCATCGACAGCACTGACTTGCCAATAGGCATTATCGGGATCTTCACGCGCGCGCATTGCCGCTTTTGTGATCGTAATAGTCAGTCGCGATTGGATAAGCGTGAGCAGGTACATCAATTCATCTTCCGACAATGGAGAAATAAAATGAAACCCTCCGATGATGTGGGCCGCAACGCCAACTGGGTCAGGCGTGCGCATCATTGTATATGCGAGGCATATTGCGAGGTCATTGATCCGAGGTCCATAATGCAAATCCCCAAAATCAATAAAACCAATGAACTGCGGTGAAAATTGATCCTGCGAGACAACGATATTGTGATCATTCGCATCGTTGTGATTTACAGCATGTGGCAATCGGGAAAATGCGTCGTGCCAGTGCTTGCTCACCTTTAAAACGCCCCTGATTCTTTCCTGCTCCTCCTCTTTAAACAAGTCAAGATACTCCTCCACCCATGCCACCTGATCAGGCGACCATTCGCAATAATAATGCGCAGCAGGATGATCAAATTTGTCGAGATAGCCCTTGAGACCAGCCAGGTGTGAGCCAAGTGATGCGAGCAATTGAGGGGTGTGTGGATGCACTTCATGCCACAATCTACCCTCTACCCAATGATACATCCGGGCCAATCCAAACCCGGTTTCAACACTTAAATTTCCTTCTACAGACTCAACAAGTCTTGGAAAAGCCATTTTGATATCAGACTGCATGAGATGCGATATCGTCGCAATTTCCAATTCGGCACGCGACTTATCCACATGATCGGGCGAGACCTTCAAAAGGAAATACGTGCCATTCTCAGCGGAAATTCTAAAAGTCATACCCCATTCACTCTCCAGCCTGATGGACGTGCACGCACATCCATAGTGATCCAAAACAATTTGCTCCGCATGTCTAATATTCATAATGGCCATCTTCGAAAATAGAAATACCCTACAATACCTTCACTAGATTGATGTAATAAGTATGCAAGCTGTGTAACTTTACCGCTCTTCTTTACATCAATACGATCAAGACATGACAATTTTCGTTGCAAAACTTCCCGACTCCGTTAACGGGGCAATTCTCGAATCACTTTTTGCCCGCTTCGGAAGTGTTGTCAGTGCCCGCGTCGTATATGACCGCCACACCGGCGAGTCCAAACACTTCGGCTTTGTCGAAATGCCCAAGGATGAAGAGGCCCAAAAGGCTATCGAAACACTGAATGAAAAGGAAATGGAGGGAAAAATCCTTGTCGTCAAAGAAGCTGAGCCGCCTGCAAAGAAATTTCGCATCCGCATGTAAGGCCGCAACAGTTCCCAAAATAGTTCCCTTCTCAGTCTCGAAAAACGATAAAAGCCTGTTTATTTGAGGGTGTGGCACACCTTAAGGTGTGCCACACCCTCTCCGGGGGCTTGCAACTTTCTGCCTATTCTACTGTCCTTCCATATACCTTTGACTTACCAAACGTCAATCAACATGAAAAGAATAGCAGTACTCATGCTCGCCATGTCCCTCGGAGGAATGCTCATGGCCCAGTCCTACGGAGACGAGCAAATCAACACAATTCT
>QMOR01000150.1 GCA_003648285.1 Bacteroidota bacterium | reverse complement strand
AGAATTCAACTTGTCTGAAAACGTCCCTGTGCACGCTATCACGATGGGTATCAAAACCATACTCAAATCCAAAAAGATATTTCTTCTTGCCTGGGGTGGTCATAAGGCAACAATATTGAAGCAAGCCGTAGAAGGACCAATCACAAGTACTATTCCGGCCTCTTTCTTGCAAATGCATGCTAACATTCAAGTACATAGTGACGCCGCGGGGACTGCTGAACTGACACGCAAAAAGACGCCGTGGCTGGTTGGCATGACAATTTGGAACGCAGATTTGATATGCAAAGCAGTAGTTTGGCTTTCACAGAAACTGAATAAGCCTGTCCTCAAGCTCACGGGTGAAGACTACAATGAGAATGGCCTGAGTGAGTTGATACTGGAGCACGATTCAGCGTATGAGATCAATCTGCGGATCTTCAACCGACTCCAGCATACGATCACCGGATGGCCGGGAGGTAAACCAAAAGCAGATGATTCCAATCGACCTGAACGCGCTGTTCCTGGCAAAAAGCGTGTGCTGATTTTTTCTCCACACCCCGATGATGATGTGATATCGATGGGAGGTACTGTACTGCGACTTGTGGACCAGGGACACGATGTACATGTTGCCTACCAAACTTCCGGAAATATTGCAGTTCACGATCACGATGCCTTGAGATTTGCAGAATTCACAAAGGATTTTTTAACACAGATCGATGTTCCCGAAGATATCTTCGCAAAGAAATACAAGCGCATTAAAAACTTCCTTAAAAAGAAAAAGGTCGGTGATATCGATATAGAGGAAATCGCGAGTATCAAAGGAATTATCCGAAAAGGAGAAGCTACCAGTGCAGCAAGATTTTGTGGAGTTTCCCATGAAAATATTCACTTTTTGAATATGCCATTTTACGAGACCGGGTCCGTCAGAAAACAAGAATTGTCAGTAGATGATATTCAGATTATAAAAACCCTGCTCAACGATATCAAGCCACATCAGGTATTTGCCGCCGGAGACCTTGCTGATCCACATGATACGCATCGCAAGTGCCTCAACGCTGTCTTGCAAGGTATGAATGAACTGAGTGCCGAAGAATGGACAAAAGATTGTTGGCTGTGGCTATACCGGGGTGCATGGCACGAGTGGAGGATTGATGAAATACAAATGGCCGTACCCTTGAGTCCCACCGAACTCATGAAAAAACGACAGGCTATCTTCATGCATCAGTCACAAAAAGACAAGCCCCCTTTCCCTGGAAGTGATGAGCGTGAGTTTTGGCAAAGAGCTGAAGAGCGCAATCGATTCATGGCTAAACATTATAATGATCTCGGCCTGGCAGAATACGAAGCAATAGAGGCTTTCAAAAGGTGGGATTTCCAATCAGACGCTACAAGTAAGGTCTAGTTCTATTTGTGAAAAATAGTGCACTTTTATTCCTGATGGCGGCAAGGTAATGAGCTGCTAATCCTCCTGATTGAGTTGATTGTCCTGCTCGATTGCATACTCTACAATTTGTCTGATAAGCCGCACGACAGACAGGAAGACAAGGTATCCAAAGCCCAGCACCATAAATATCCAGCGAAATGAGCCCGCTTCGTCAAAGGACAGTCCTGATATCTGTGAGGCGACAAGACCGGAACATGCGACGTACACCACAAATGTGATCATCGAAATTAACCAGTACTTGTTCAGATTTGGTGTCCGCAAACTCAATATACTATTGGCTATGGCAAAGAACAGGATAAACGAAGTCATCACGATCCACGGGCTATTTGGCTTGGAGTCCATGAATCCTGCAAGGTTGGCGAGCAATTCCAAAACAGCAATTATGAGTGCGACCCCGAATATCAGCATGGCCTGATACACCGGACTATTAGCAATCACCTGCCCGTTTATTTTATGCATCATCAATGGTTACACCTTTTTAAGTTTGCCAAACAGGTCGTACTCCGTCGCATCTGTGATCTCAATATCCGCAAAATCGCCCAGTCTAATGTAGTCTGACTTGTGCACAAATACCTCATTATCCACTTCCGGTGAATCCGATTCTGTCCGACCTACGAAATGATCACCCTCAATCCTGTCAAACAAGACCCTTTGTACACTCCCGATTTTTTCTTGATTGATCTCAAGCGAAATACCTCGTTGAAGTTCCATCAGACGGCTTGCCCTTGAAGCCTTTTCGTCTGCCGGGACATCGTCCTGCAAATCGTGCGCAATGGTATTTTCTTCATGAGAATACTGAAAGACCCCTACCCTGTCAAATCTCGTGCGTTTGACAAATTGCATCAGCGCCTCAAAGTGCTCTTCTCTCTCACCGGGATAGCCCACCAAAAACGTCGTGCGCAGGGCGATATTCGGAATCTTATCCCTGATTTTCCGGATCAGATCCTCCGTTTCCTCCAGTGTAATCTGCCGGCGCATACTTTGGAGAATATCATTGTGCGCATGCTGTAACGGCATATCGAGGTAGTTGCAGACTTCTTTGTGCTCTGCCATTGCATCGATGATCTCCATCGGGAACTTGCTCGGATAGGCGTAGTGCAATCTGAGCCATTCGATCCCATCGATACCTGCTAATGCGTCGAGCAATCGGGGAAGTTCCCGCTTCTTATAAATATCAAGACCGTAATATGTCAGTTCCTGTGCGATCAGCATCAGCTCCTTCACCCCACGGGCAGCGAGGTGCGTGGCCTCCTTTACCAGAAAATCGATACTCTTCGATCTGTGCTTGCCTCGAATCAGCGGAATTGCACAAAACGAACACGTCCTGTTACACCCTTCGGAAATCTTTAGGTAGGCATAGTGATCAGGCGTGGTAATCGTCCTTTCCCCGATCAAATCCTTCTTGTAATCCGCATTGAGGGAGTTGAGCAAGGATGGCAGTTCCAGTGTTCCGAAGTATTTATCCACTTCCGGAATCTCCTCTTCGAGCTGATCCTTGTAGCGCTGCGACAGGCAGCCAGTGACATAGAGCTTTTCTATGCTGCCTTTGCTCTTCAGGTCTGCGAATGCGAGGATGGTATCTATCGACTCCTGCTTTGCGACATCGATAAAGCCGCATGTGTTGATGATCACGATTTCTGATCGGTCGTCACTGTCATGTTTGACGGCATAGTCATTTCCCTCAAGCTGGGTGATCAGATTTTCAGAATCGACAATGTTTTTTGCACAACCAAGTGTGACGACGTTGACCTTTTTGTCCCTTGTCTCTTTTACTTTCACTTCATATCATTTCAGATTCAAAGATAGACTCATTTTAATTGTGTTAATCATATGCGTAGATTGCATTTCAATGCGTTTTATACTCAGAAATTCTGTTATGACTAAAGCCTTCATTGCCTTTTTGTTGATTTTTAGTAGTTCCACACTCTATGGTCAATTTGGGATAGGTGCAAAATATCAGTCGGTTGTTTCTTCTAATTTCTCAGACTTACTGGAAAATATAGGTGTGAATTACAATGATCGCGTTGTTGGTGGATCTCTTTTTTACTGGTTCAGGCTCAAGAATCGCCGCATGGAATTTTTACCTGAAATCAGCTATGTCACAACTTTCAGTTCTAGCGACGAAATCTTCGTCACGCAACTGCAAAAAATCCTGATTTCCTTTAACACAGATATTTACCTCTTCGATTTTGAGGGTGATTGCAATTGCCCTACTTTTTCCAAACAGGGCGGGTATTTCCAGAAGAGCTTCTTTGTTGAAATAACACCAGGCATGGACATTCAGTTTTTTGAAATGGAGCCGATAGTAGGAGTTGATTTTTCGGGTTCGGCATTGGCATTTAGAATTGGGTTAGGTGTCGGTTTTGATTTTGGCGTCTCTGATATGGTGACGATCACGCCGACAGTAGGCATGAACTGGTCGAGTTCACCATCGTGGTACGATCATATTGGGGCAATTGGCGGAGAGTGGATTTTTTCAGCTGGAATCCGGGCATTGTTCAGACCAGATTACTAGTGGGGTTATCGCTAGACCGATCTCAGTTTACTTGAAATTTCCCATAGAAGAATTCCCGTACTGACAGCCACATTAAAAGAATGCTTTGTTCCAAACTGCGGAATCTCCACACTTGTCTCAAAAAGAGCTATCACTTCATCGCTGACACCATTCACTTCGTTCCCTAAGACAATTGCAATCTTGTCATCTGCAGCCACTGAAATCTCATCCAGTGGAATGCTGCTGTCGGTTTGCTCTGCGATTAGAATGCGATACCCTCCCCTTTCCAGATCTTTTACTGCATCCACGACATTCTCTACATATTCCCATGGCATTGACTCTGTAGCACCAATAGCTGTCTTGTGAATCTCCCTGTGCGGGGGTTGAGCGGTAATACCGGTAAGGACGATTTTCTCTATTGCAAAGCCATCTGCCGTACGGAAAACAGATCCCACATTATGCGCGGATCTGATATTGTCCAGAACAACAACTATCGGGGTTTTATCTGTTTGGATAAACTCTTCGACGCTAGCCCTTCCCAGCTCATCAAGTTGGAGCTTTCTCATGAAATCATGTGTATGTTATCAGACCTCAGCACGGACTTTTTCCACTACGCGTTCCCCACCTTGAGATGCATTGTACTTCATGCATGCCTCAATGAAGCTAATGAATAGCGGATGCGGGCGTTCCACACGGCTTTTGAGCTCGGGATGAAACTGGACCCCGACAAACCAGGGATGATTTTCCAATTCGACAATTTCCACGAGATTATTGTCAGGGTTGATCCCCACGGGACGCAATCCGTTTTTGGTGATATCGTCGAGGTATTCATTGTTGAATTCATAACGATGCCTGTGCCGTTCATGAATGACATCAGTACCGTACGCTTCGAGTGAATGACAATCATGTTCAATCTTACAAGGGTACGAACCCAACCGCATCGTCCCGCCTTTTGTGGTGATCTTCTTTTGCTCCTGCATCAAGTCAATGATTGGATGTGGTGCATCGGGTTTCACTTCCGTTGATGAAGCTCCTTCAAGTTTGAGCACATTCTGAGCAAATTCTACAATCGCCTGCTGCATACCAAGGCATATTCCGAAGAATGGAATATTGTGCTTGCGTACATACTCAATGGCCTTTAATTTCCCCTTGATACCCCGCTCACCAAAGCCCGGTGCAACCAATACACCATCCAGACCCCGCAATAATTTCGTGCTGTCGTCTGCAACTTCGAGGTATTCTGAATGAATCGGAACGACTTCTACCTCACACCTGCACTTTGCTCCAGCGTGTACAAATGCTTCGTGAATCGACTTATATGCATCCTGCAATTCAATATACTTCCCCACAAGTCCAATCCGCACTTTGGATTTAGGGTTTTTCATCCGATGGATAAATTCCTTCCATCCGCTCAAGTCCGGCTCAACGTCATTCTCCAATCCAAGTCGCTTCAAAACGATTTCATCGAGTTTTTCTTCCTGCATATAGAGTGGCACCTCATAAATTGAGGGGACATCCAGAGCTTCTATGACTGCTTCACGTCTGACATTACAGAACAATGATAGTTTTCTTCTTATTTCCTCATTTAAAGGCCTTTCGGTGCGACATACCAGGACATCCGGCTGATTACCGGACTGCAAGAGTTCTTTGACAGAGTGCTGAGTTGGTTTAGTCTTTAATTCTTTGGCGGCCCTCAGATATGGGATGAGCGTCAGATGGACGATGATAGAGTCATGCTCATTCAGTTCAATCCGCAACTGACGCAATGCCTCCAGGTACGGGAGTGATTCGATGTCACCGACAGTACCACCTACTTCGGTTATAATAATGTCGTAATCGCCTGTCTGTCCCAATGCCCTGATGCGGCGCTTGATCTCGTCGGTAATGTGTGGTACAACCTGTACGGTTTTTCCAAGAAACTCACCGGCTCGTTCTTTTGTGATGACGGTTTGATAGATACGCCCTGTCGTCATATTGTTAGCCTGACTCGTAGTCGTGTCGAGAAAACGCTCATAATGACCGAGGTCCAGATCAGTCTCCGCTCCGTCGTCGGTGACATAACACTCCCCGTGCTCATAAGGGTTGAGTGTACCGGGGTCCACATTGATGTAAGGATCGAATTTTTGAATTGTCACTGAGTATCCACGACCTTGCAGTAGCCTGCCAAGTGATGCCGCGATGATGCCTTTTCCCAGCGAAGATGTTACGCCGCCCGTAACGAAGATGTATTTGACCATATCAAGTTAAATTACGGGGAACAAAGGTAGTAAAATCTGCATGTAATGTTAAATTTACCGCATGGCAAAACGAGTTCTGGTGCTTTGTACCGGCAACAGTTGCAGAAGCCAAATGGCAGAAGGATACCTCAGGCTTTTAAACCCTGCAATGGAGATCAGGAGTGCTGGAATTGCTGTGCATGGGGTCAATCCGCTTGCCGTCAAAGTCATGGCAGAAGATGGGGTTGACATTTCTTCGCAGACTTCTAACAATGTCGATGAATATGCCGGTACGCCATTCGATGTGGTCATTACTGTTTGCGATCACGCAAATGAAGTATGCCCGGTATTTCCTTACGAGGCCATTCGTTTGCATCAGAATTTTATCGATCCCTCCAGGCAGACTGGCCGGGATGATGACGTACTGCCAGGATACAGGCAGACAAGAGATGCCATTAAGGCATACATCCAGCGCATCTCAGAAGCGGGGTTTGTTCTCTAATCCCATTTACTGAGCACACTTGAACGTGATGCATATCCGGCTTGAGTTCGCTTTAGACAAAAAAAGCCGAAGGGGATATCCCTCCGGCTTTTTATATGCTGTATGCAGATAATTCGATCCGCTTACTTGTCGCTGTTATTACTGTCGTCTACTTCCTCGTATTCGACATCTGTAACGTCATCCGGTTGCGAGGCTCCATCAGCAGATGCATCTGGCGCTTCTTCTGCTCCATTGCCATTCGATCCTGCCTCTTGTTGTGCCTGGTACAGTTCCTGACTTGCTGCCTGCCATGCCGCATTGAGTGCTTCTAAAGTTGTTTCAATGAGGGCCACATCCTGCGCTTTATGTGCTTCCTTCAGTTCTTCGACGGCTTTCTCTATCACTTCCTTCTTATCATCAGGAATCTTATCTCCAAATTCCTTCAATTGCTTCTCTGTCTGGAAGATCAGGGAATCGGCTTCATTCAGTTTATCGGCGCGATCACGAGCTTCCTTGTCAGAACTTGCATTTGCTTCGGCCTCCGCCTTCATGCGCTCGATCTCCTCTTTTGAAAGCCCGGTTGAAGCTTCAATCCGGATACTTTGCTCTTTCCCTGTACCCTTGTCCTTTGCTGCTACATTCAGAATTCCGTTGGCATCCATATCGAATGTCACTTCTACCTGAGGCACGCCTCTTGGTGCTGGCGGAATATCGTTGAGGATAAACCGACCTACAGCTCTGTTGGCGCTTGCCATCGGGCGCTCCCCCTGAAGAATATGAATCTCTACAGAAGGCTGATTGTCAGCAGCCGTAGAGTATATCTTCGACTTCTTTGTCGGAATAGTGCTATTGGCTTCTATCACCACGTCAAACACACCACCCATTGTTTCGATTCCAAGACTCAGAGGTGTGACATCGAGTAACAAGACATCTTGTACATCACCACTCAAAACACCACCCTGGATAGCTGCACCTACTGCCACGACCTCATCAGGATTCACACCCTTGCTCGGCTTCTTACCAAAAAATGCTTCGACGACTTCCTGAATCTTCGGAATCCTTGTTGATCCCCCCACGAGAATAATCTCGTCTATATCAGCATTCGTCATTCCAGCATCTTTCATCGCCTTCTTACAAGGCTCAATAGAACGCGTGATGAGTTCGTCTGCCAGTTGCTCAAATTTAGCGCGTGTCAATT
>QMOR01000149.1 GCA_003648285.1 Bacteroidota bacterium | reverse complement strand
CTCGAATCGATCATGCCTGCAGGTATGTCATGTACCCTGAACCTCAATGGTCGATTATCTGTCGTGCCTATAAAATGATCTGGAGTCGTCCCGGCATTACCATGCGTTTTCCAACCTCCATATTCTGTGCTGAGCCGATGCCATGAGACACCATTGAAATAGAAAAATCCAATAGTGCTGTCAATTTGAAATACGAGCAACCCTGTGGCTGGTGCCGGGATGGCCATCCGTTGAGGCATCGTCATTCTGGGGATCAAAAGACCACCGGATACGCCTCTTACATCGAGTATAGCCGAAGAGTCCGGAGGAGAGCCGTCCAGACTAATTGAAACTCGCTGTGAAATTGAGGTATTGGTAATAAGGCATAGCAGCGCTATGAGCAAAGGGAAAGGGAGGAGTCGAGACATTGCAATTCGTTTGTTTCCTGAATAATGAAACTCTAGCTATTCTTGTCCTTGGCCCTTCATGTTATACAACTAACACATGGCAAATATATGTAATATGTTCATAATAGGGAATAAAAGGAAGACTTTTTACGATACAGGTACTATCATGAAGATGTAATCTTGTAATTTCTATACATTTTGCACCCACGAGGCATAGATATACCTCTTATTCAATGGCTAACTTACTGAGTCGCCTCTGTATACAATTGTAGAGCTTCCTGATAATTAGGGTTGATTGAAGCGATATAGTCTTGCTTTTCAATTTGAGTTTTATAGGCTGCTTTGGCGAGCTTTCTGTAATATTTGTCTTTTGACTTTACGTTTTGTTTGAAGTCAAGAAGTGTCTTATCTGCCACTGCCTGTTCATATCCCGGAACTTGAATCAGGTATAAATTTGCATCTTCATCGGCCTCTTTGTCTTGCAGGATCAGTGATGCGGCATGCTTGTCTTCACTTGACCTGACCAAGCTCAACTCTATCACGTCCATTGTCTTTCTCGCAGCTCTTATTTCTTCCAGCGTAGGTTCTGTGCTGTCTTGCGCACTCAGGCAACTGGCAAATAATAAAGCAAAGAAGAGGACTGTGGATAATTTTTTCATCTTTTACAAATCTAATCAGGGCGACAAGATACAAGATTGCTTGGATTAGGTTTTTGTCTTGTGCACGCGAACAAAGGAATATCAGTTCGATTTTTAGTTATGTGGTATCCATGTTCATGCTGTTGGCACAAAAACCCCAGTAGTTTAGATTTACCAAATCTTCAGGATTTTGGTAATCTGTCTGGCGGCTAGTTAAAGACAGGCTCCCACAATACCCGGACATCTGGGTCGAGCTCAATGCGTATTACCGGATGGCTAGTGGCAATCTTGAAGCTGCCTTTCTTTTTCGAAATATTGAGTTTTCTAACTTCTGACTTGCCTCCCTCAAAAACGAGTTTTATGTCCAGAGGGAATTTGAAAGCTTTCTTTTGTATTTGTTGAATTTCAATAATAACCCGTCCGGAATCATTTTTGAATGTATGTTTCAGCCTTGGGTGTCCCGGAATGTAAAGCCACTGCTTGAAAAAGGATTTTAGATTTTTTCCTGATAATGTTTCAAACACTTGACGCAAATCATCCGATGAAGCATTGGAGTCGCGGTATGTCATATAATATGTCTGTATTCCTTTGAAGAAAATATCATCTCCAACTTCCCTTCGCAGCATATGCAGTATCCACGCGCCCTTTTGGTAAGAATTGGCATTGAGCAATTGCATGTAGTCTGTGGTGGCATCATCGATGACGGGGACCATTCGTTTTTTACTGAAAGCGATGACACTTTCCCGCTCATTCGTCATGCGCTCTTTGAGTCGGGCCTTGCCATACTTATCCTCAAAATAGAGGTCAGTGAGATATGTGGCAAAGCCTTCGCTCAACCACACATGTGGCCAGTCAATTTCTGTCACGCTATTGCCAAACCACTGATGCGCGATTTCATGTGCAAACAATCCCTCGACATCACGGAGTGGGTCTGTGGATTCTTCGTAATAAAAAATGTTTCCGGCATTTTCCATCCCTCCAAAACGCGTCTTCGACTGGACATTGGCAAGTTTTTCATATGGATATTCTCCTATTTTTCCAATAAAGTAGGAGAGGACCTCAGGGCCGATAGAATACTGTGCAAAACCGTTGTCACGATCCTGTTGATAAACCCATGTCGATACCGGGACAGTTCCGGCTTTCCCGGATTCTTGCACGGCAAAATCCGCGATACCTGCTACCATGACCTTTGGCGCCAACGGTACGGTAGAGGACCAGTGGGTATATGTATGATCGCCAGTGACAGTTCTATCTATAAACTTGCCATTCGCTACGACATCATAGTGATTTGGAGCGCGTATCGTCCAGTCGACGAGTGCCTTGTCAGAAGAATGATCAATACAAGGGAACCAGTGATGCGCCCTGTTTGGCCAATTGTCTCCAAAAAAAGCTCTGTTACCATGCATATTATTCCCGATAATAAGTCCATCAGCCGGGACACCGAAATAGCTGATAGTGTACTTGTGTCGATCACCTTTACGCACTCCATTTGTCTGTATGACAAGAAGATCATTTTTATGTGACCAGACCACATCGGTGACAGCATCAACAGTGACGTGCGTGACAAACATCCCCTTGTCATCGGTGTCGACACTTTTCAGGTCAAGCATAAAAACATCAGATTTCTTCTTAAACAGCACATCGATTTCGGCCCGACCATTGATGGAATTTGTGGAATCATTTACAGCGATTGAAAAACTGTACTTCTGTACGTCAAATGTTTTCCATCGCTTCAGATAAGACTGGGAAAATGCTGATGTCAGGGTTATCGAAAGGCAGATTAAAACCAGAGCTCTCATATAATTTGTTTTACGTGAGTAAAGGTCCGAAATTAATCTAATTGCACTCTTATTATATTGCTGACTATGAGCCTTTTATCCCAATGGGACTCCTTTGGAGCATTTTAACGTTTGTCCAAAGGACTCCTTCGGAGAATTTTATCCCAAGGAGACTCCTTTGGAGCATTTTGTCCCAGAGGGACTCCCTTGGAGCGGTTTATAAGATGTCAGCAGAAGAGCCTTTTACACCAGCTCGATGTGACAATCCGGCCTCCAGGAGTTGTGAGTCAGGAAACACATAGCTGCATTTTAATTTAGTACCTTTTCATCCTAAATCCATTTCAATATGCACCAAAGAAATGTAGGGCTTTTCATTCTTCTGATGTTAGTGTTTGGCACTTTCGCATGCGGTGAAGAAAAAGCACCGCCACCTCCGCCATCGCCACCAGAAATAAATGTAGTAGAAGTTCAGAAACAGGATGTCGATATATTGGTGGATTATGTTGGCCAGACATACGGAGCGTTTGACATTTCGATTCGTGCCAGGGTCGAAGGATTTTTGGAAGGCATACATTTTAGAGAAGGGTCAAGAGTGACAAAGGGACAGCTCCTGTATACAATTGATCCTCAGCCTTATGAAGCCAAAGTTGCCGAGGCGAAGAGCCGTGTTGCGGAGGCGCACACAAAACTGGTGAAGGCTGAAAGTGACTTGAATCGTATCAGACCATTGGCCGAACAAAATGCTGTGAGCAAGGCAGATCTGGATGCAGCAGAAGCGCAGTACGGAGCGGCACAGGCAAGCAAAGAAGCGGCACAGGCCTCACAGAGGTTAAGTGAAATTCAACTCAGCTATAGTATCATCAATGCGCCGATTTCAGGTATCATTGGAAAAACTGAAGCGAAGCCAGGAGATTTTGTGGGGCGAGAGCCAAACCCGGTCCTGCTCAATGTCATCAGCCGAGTTGATTTGATATTGGTACAGTTTGCGGTTCCCGAGGCCGATTATCTGCGTTGGATAAAAATGTTCAGGGCAGAAAAAGGAGAACCGGCGAATGAAGATAATCTGGAAGAGACAATTGATCTCATTTTGGCAGACGGATCGATACATGATCATCGCGGCAAACTCGATTTTGCAGGGCGGGAAATCGATCCGAGTACAGGAACCCTACTACTCCAGGCATCCTTTGATAATCCAGACAGGATTCTTCGACCAGGCCAGTATGCTAAAGTACGCCTCAGGGAACGTACTGTGGTAGATGGTCTCCTCATCCCGCAGCGTTGTGTCATGGAGCTCCAGGGTCAGTTTTCGGTATATGTTGTGGACTCAGGGAATAAGGTAAAGAAGCAGAGGGTTGAATTGGGTGAAACAATAGACGATTTCTGGTTGGTGACTTCTGGCTTGACTGCCGGAGATAAGATCGTAATCGATGCTTTGCAAAAAGTGAGAAACGATATGGAGATCAATCCTGTTGTGACCACCTTCGAGAGTAAATCTACAGAATAGCACCTGATGGCAGAAAATAAAGGGAATTTTTTCGTACACCGGCCCATTGTGGCCATGGTTATTGCGATTGTCATCGTCATCGTAGGAGGTGTATCTGTGATTGATCTGCCAATTGAGCAGTATCCGAATCTCACACCACCGATTGTACAGGTGCGCGGGACATACACGGGTGCAAATGCAGTAAGTGTTGAAGAATCAGTAGCAACACCTATAGAGCAGCAAATCAATGGTGTGGACAACATGATTTACATGAAGTCCACAAACTCAAACGATGGTACGGTCGTGATCGATGTGTCCTTTGATGTGGGCACGGATCCGGATATGAATACTGTACTCACACAGAACAGGGTGTCCGCTGCGAGTGCGAAACTTCCTTCCGAAGTCACAAAGTTTGGTGTCACTACCGAAAAATCATTGCCCAATATCCTGATGCTGCTTACACTAACGTCAGAAACAGGAGAGTATGATCAGGATTTTCTAGGGAATTACGCACTGATAAATATTAAAGATCAACTCGCCCGGATCAAGGGTGTAGGCCGGGTTAGCGTGATGGGTGCATCGGATTATTCGATGCGTATTTGGGTCAAGCCAGATAGGCTTTCAACAATTGGAATTACAGTACCGGAAATCATCAAAGCCATAAATGAACAAAATATCATAGTCCCGGGTGGAAAATTTGGTGCCGAACCATCACCTCCGGGGACAGAGTTTACCTACACCGTGCGGTTGCCCGACAGGTTTAACTCGGCAGAGGCTTTTGGCGATATCGTGGTTCGTACATCACCTACGGGAGCACAGGTCAAGTTGCAGGATATTGCAACAATCAACCTGGGAGTCGAGACGTACAACGCCTACACGCGATTGAACAAAGATGTGTGTTCGGTGATTGCTCTTTATCAGGCTCCGGGAAGTAATGCGGTCGAGCTTGCAGCGACCGTCCTGGAAGAGATGGATGTTCTTTCACAAACTTTCCCTGATGGTGTTAAATACGACGTTTCGCTTGACTCCACTTTGCCAATTGTGGCAGGGATCAGGGATATCATCGTGACGTTGATCATCGCCTTGATGCTGGTTATTTTAGTGGTCTTCATTTTTATTCAGGACTGGAGAGCGACTTTGATTCCGACTCTTGCAATACCGGTATCATTGATTGGCGCATTCATGTTCTTTCCTCTGTTAGGTTTTACGATAAATGTATTGTCCCTGCTCGGGCTGGTGCTGGCAATAGGTATCGTTGTGGATGATGCCATAGTGGTTGTGGAAGCGGTCCAGATCAACATTGCCAAGGGCATGACTGCAAAAGAGGCGACACTCGATGCGATGGAAAAGGTAACCGCACCAATCATTGCGACGACCCTTGTTTTGGTCGCTGTATTTATACCGGTTGCAGGGATGGCAGGAATCACAGGTGCCTTGTACCAGCAGTTTGCAATTACAATTGTGGTCTCGGTGATTGTTTCATCTGTCAATGCCCTGACACTTAGTCCTGCGCTGTGTTCTCTGCTTCTCAAAGAACCCGTTCCGTACAAAGGACCGCTCGGATGGTTTTTTAAGGTGTTCAACCGGGGAATGGCCAAGACCACAGATGCGTACATGAGTTTTACGCATGTCGTGGCACGCAAACTTGGGCGGAGTGCGATCTTCATCCTGATCATCACGGCAGGTCTTGTAGTTGTGGGTAAGATGGTCCCGGGAGGCTTTATTCCGGCTGAAGATATGGGATATCTCATGGTGAATGTCCAACTACCTCCGGCAGCTTCGATACAGCGGTCTGATGAAATCGCTGCAAGGGTTGAAACGATCATTATGGAGACTCCCGAAATTCAATTCACGACTACTGTGACTGGTTACAGTATGTTGTCAGGATCATATACGCCAAGTGGAGCCTTTATTTTTGCCTCATTGCATCCATGGGATACGAGAAAAGCCACTGCAGAGGACGTTGTAAACAGGCTCAACATGCAATTTGCACAAGAAATCAACGGAGCTTCAGTCTTTGCATTTGGGCCTCCTGCCATTCCGGGGCTTGGTAACGGCAGTGGTTTTAGTATCATGATTCAGGACAAGTCAGGTGGAACACCTGTTTATCTGGCAGAAAACGCGGGAGCTTTTATCAAAGCAGCATTGGAGCGACCTGAGATTGGAGTTGCATATACCACATTCCAACCAGCTGTTCCACAGAGATTCATGGATATTGACAGGGAAAAGGCACTCAAACTGGGGGTGCCTCTCAACGACCTCTATACGACTATTGGCGCATTTATGGGTGGAGCTTATGTCAATGATTTTACGCGATTTGGCAGACTCTACAAGACATATATACAAGCTGAACCAGAGTATCGGGTGGATGAAAGTCAGATAAACAACTTCTTTGTCAAAAACAAAGACGGAAATATGGTGCCTCTGGCCACCATCTCGACAATTGTACCTACATCTGGTCCGGATTATACGAACAGATTCAATTTATTCCGGGCAGTTGAGGTAGCGGGTACGCCTGCTGAGGGATATACGTCAGCTCAGGCCATGACTGCTCTGGAGGAGGTGGCTGCTGAAGTGCTTCCGCAAGGAATGACTTACAGCTGGAATGCGATGTCATTTCAGGAGAATAAAGCTTCAGGATCGCTCGGGCTCATCCTGACATTTTCGCTCTTATTTGTCTTTTTGATATTGTCGGCGCAGTATGAGAGTTGGTCACTGCCACTCAGTATCTTGTTGGGAACACCGTTTGCTTTGTTTGGCGCTCTTCTTGCGCTTTATGTGGCCCGTATCTACAGCCCGACATTCGAGAATAACATCTTTGCGCAGGTGTCGTTTGTCATGCTGATCGGTATGGCGGCAAAAAATGCAATCCTGATTGTAGAATTTGCAAACGAAGAATTTAAGGCGGGACTTAGCCTATTCGATGCGGCAATCAAAGCGGCCAGATCACGATTCCGTCCGATTCTCATGACGGCATTTTCATTTATTCTTGGCATATTTCCACTCGTGATCGCAACTGGCTCAGGCGCCGAGGCGCGCAAAGTCATGGGCATGGCACTCCTCGGTGGGATGTCTCTGGCGACCTTACTTGGAGTCTTTATGTATCCTATGTTATTTGTATTAATTGGAAAGCTCTTCGGCTATGAAAAGCAGAGGGACAAAAAATTGGCGGAGGCCGAATGAATATGAAGAGGCATAATTACATCATATGGGGCGTGGCACTTATGATCTTCGTTGGAGGAATGTCCTCGTGTTTGGTAGGGCCAAAACTTCAGGATCCGGAATTGGGAGAGGAGGAGCAATATCGGTTTGATAGCCTGCTCGTAGACACAATTGGAAATCTGGTGTGGTGGGAATTGTTTCCTGATACACAACTGTACAACCTCGTCGAGATCGCCCTGGTTGAAAATAAGTTTGTACAACAAGCTGCTGCGCGCATCTCCGAGGCCAATTCTTATGTCGGCTTAAAAAAGGCAGAACAGTGGCCGGAGTTTAATGCACAGATGGGGGCCAGTCGATCGAGCTTCGCGTTAGGCCAAAATATT
>QMOR01000148.1 GCA_003648285.1 Bacteroidota bacterium | reverse complement strand
TACGTATTTATTGGCAGACTTGCGTATGAAAAGGGTGCAGATATGCTACCCTCGATCGTTGGTGATTTTGCAGAGCATTTTGATGACATCCAGTGCATTATTCTCGGATCAGGCGATGGTAAAATTGAGCAACAACTCAGACATCTGGAGCATTTTCATCCAAACAGAATAAGGACGATTATTGCCTATAACGAAGAGCTGGCACATCGCCTTTATGCCGCATGTGATTTTCTCCTGATGCCTTCCCGTGTGGAGCCATGCGGGCTCAATCAAATGTATTGTATGCGATACGGAGGGATTCCAATTGTGCGCAGTACTGGCGGACTCAGAGATACCGTAGAGCCACTGCATGAGCACGGAGGCAATGGTTATGTCTTTGACAATTTGCATGTGCATGAAGTCCGAAGTGTCTTAATTGCATCAAGAAATTTATTTCGACGACCAGAGTTGATGAGCGAGGTGCGGAAGCGCAATGCCGCCATTGATTTCTCCTGGCAACATTCTGCTCAACAATATTTAAATACATATTCCACTTTAATATAAATTCAACATGGCAAAGAGAAGTAGAGTCGTTTGTTTGATACTTGGAGGTGGTGTGGGCACACGCCTTTTCCCATTGACAGCACACAGATCAAAACCTGCCGTCCCGATAGCAGGAAAGTACAGGCTTATAGATATTCCGATTTCCAATTGCCTGAATTCAGGCTTCACCAAGATGCTGGTTTTGACACAGTACAATTCTGCATCTCTCAATAATCATATCAAACACACGTACCAATTTGACCTGTTCAGCAAGGGATTCGTTGACATTTTTGCAGCAGAACAGACTTTTTCAAATCAGGATTGGTTTCAGGGTACGGCAGATGCCGTGCGCAAGGTATTGCCGCGATTGAGTCGTATGGATTATGACCACATCATGATCCTGAGTGGTGACCAATTGTATCAAATGAATCTCAGGGAATTCTTTGACACACATATCAAACAAAACGCCGATTTGTCGATAGCTACTATTCCCGTTGATGCTTCGGATGCACCGGGCTTTGGCATCATGAAGGTCGATGCAGATGGCATGATCAACAATTTTATTGAAAAGCCGGAACCAAGTATTTTGCCTGAGTGGACCTCCGAAGTGAGCGAGGATAACCAAGAGCAGGGTAAGGAGTATCTGGCCTCGATGGGTATTTATTTGTTCAAATACTCTCTTCTCGTAGAGATGCTGGAGGGCAATCCGCTGGAGCACGATTTCGGCAAAGGGATCATTCCTATTTGCATCTCAAATAAACAGCGGGTAGTAAGTCACCCTTTTAACGGGTACTGGTCAGACATCGGTACGATCAAATCTTTTTTTGATGCGAATCTGTCACTGACCGATCACATGCCGCGCTTCAACCTGTTTGACAATGAGATGATCGTATACTCTCGTGCCCGAATGCTCTCACCTACAAAACTCTTCGGGACAAAGTGTGACCAGGTCTTGATTGCCGATGGATGTATTATTCATGCCGAACTGCTAAAGCACACAATCATCGGAGTAAGATCCAGAATTGGTGTCGGCGCCGTTTTGAAAAAGGTGTACACGATGGGTCAGGACTATTATCAGGATATTGACGAGATTATAAGTGAAGACAAAATCCCTATGGGCATTGGTGATAATTCACATATTGAAAATGCCATAATCGATCGTAATTGCTGTATCGGCCGGGATGTGACGATCGTCGGAAGTCCGGAAATCGAAGACACCGAAAACGATACTTATTATATCACAGATGGCATAGTGGTGGTGAGAAAGGGTGTGACTATTCCGGATGGGACGCGTATAGGGGTTTGAACAAAGCGTCTTTCGAGATAAGTCTATCCCATAATTATAAAATTCAGACCGGCTGCGGGCTCCGGTTTATACTGAAACAGACCAGATATGAAATGGGTATTAATCGTAGGCGTTCTTATACTTTCTGTTTTTTCTTGCAAGCAATCCGAATATGATATTGTCATTGAGAACGGCCTCATCTATGATGGCACAGGTGAAGGACCCTACTTTGCAGATATCGCAATTAAAGATGGACAGATTGCCCTCATCGATAAGGATATCACCGCTCAACGCAAACAGACGATCGATGCACAAAGGAAAGTTGTAGCGCCTGGCTTCATTGATCTTCATGCTCATATATCCCCTATTACATTATACCCGGAGGCTGAGAGTTTTATCAGACAAGGTGTCACGACTACGTTGGGTGGTCCTGATGGGTCCAGTCCCCTTCCAATGCGTGAATACCTTGACTCTCTTGAAGAGTTGGTGACTGGAGTAAACGTCGCTTATCTGGTTGGGCACGGTTCAATCAGGGCAGACGTGATGGGCCTTGAAGACCGCAAACCAACGAATGACGAGTTGTCGTTGATGAAGTCCAAGGTTGTTGAAGCCATGACAGCAGGCGCATTTGGAATTTCGACAGGTCTGAAATACCTCCCCGGCACGTTTGCAACAACCGAGGAGGTAATCGAAATATCAAAAGAGGTGAGCAGATACGGTGGTATTTATACATCGCATATGCGGGACGAGGGATTAAAGCTCATAGAAGGCGTAAATGAGATCGTTCGCATTGCTGATGAAGCTGACATCCTGGTGGTCCTCACACATCATAAGGTCATAGGAAAGCCTATGTGGGGAGCAAGCCGGCAGACATTGGCGATTGTAGACAGCGCACGGGCTGCGGGGCTCGATGTCATGATCGACCAGTATCCTTATACGGCAAGTTATACCAGTATCTCTGTCCTGATTCCATCATGGTCCCTGGAAGGTGGTCGCACGAAATTTGCGGAGCGTTGTGATGTACCGGAGCTTCGGGACAGCATTAAGAGAGGTATTATTTTCAACATAAAGTATGACCGTGGTGGAGATGATCTGAGAAGTGTTCAAATAGCAAAGTTTGACTGGAAACCACATCTGACAGGAAAAACACTGTTTGATTGGGCTGAGGAAGAAGGCATGGTCCCGAATGCTGCCAACGGTGCCGAGCTGGTAATTCAAGCGCAACTACATGGGAGTGCCAGTTGTATTTATCATGTCATGGATGACGAAGATATCGTGCGCATCATGCAGCACCCTCAGACCATGCACGCGTCAGACGGGAGACTTTCTGTCATCAATAAAGGTCATCCGCATCCACGGGCCTTCGGCACCTTTCCACGGGTACTGGGACACTACGTCCGCGAGCGTCAGGTATTGACACTCCAGCAAGCAATCCATAAGATGACGGGCATGCCCGCTTCTGTCCTGGCACTTAAAGACAGAGGACTGATTCAGGTTGGCATGCACGCTGACATCACAGTATTTGACGCAGAAGTTGTCATCGACAAGGCGACGTTTGAAGATCCGAATCAGTTTCCCGAAGGAATAGAATATGTGATAATCAATGGGGCGGTTGCGCTTTCGCCGAATGGGCTGTCGGGTAAAAGATTTGGGGAGGTGCTGAGAGGGGCGGCTTATGTGGAGGAGTGAAAGAGAGTGTTGGATGCTTTTTTTAAACCGCGGGGTCGTAAGGGGTGCTATGATTGCGATGCTCTTTTAACCGCAAGGTCGCAAGGGGCGCTATGATTGCGCTGTTCTTCAAAGGCATTACAATGGATAAGAGATACTTGTTAGTCCGGTAAGGCGCAATGCATCCCGAATCAACAACCCATAACCAATAAAAGAAGAGCGAAAGACGGGATTCGAACCCGCGACCCCGACCTTGGCAAGGTCGTGCTCTACCAGCTGAGCTACTTTCGCTAAAAAGTGGAGCGCAAATATATGCACTTTTCCAACTTGTGAAAGCTTGGAGGTAATATTTGTCGAAGGAAGTGGAAGTCCCCTTAAAATCGAGGAACCGAACAGAATGTTCGGCCCCTCTCACATAACACCCTAAATAAGAACTATAAAAAATCTTAATCGGTTCTCTTTTTGCAACATAATCGATATACGTAATATTCACATATATAACCAGAATGCCTGTCGCTGGTGTAATGTCATGGGAGCTCCAGGGGGGATTTAGCCCTTGAGGCTGTTTATAAATGTACGTTCTAAGATTGTAAAACGTGAATTAATTTGTTAAAAATCCATCATTTAACGGAAATTAATCAACATCTGACCACATTTTAAGTACCCGAGGCCGGGCTCGAACCGGCACGGCCAATACTGGCCACAGGATTTTAAGTCCTGCGTGTCTACCAATTCCACCACTCGGGCTGCGTATATTCGTAGTGCACGACGCAAAAGTAATGCATTTTGTCATTTCAGCGATTACAATTTTCATTTACTTTATTCCTTCAGGCAACGTTGGTTGGAATCTGCGAGTCTTAGATGAAACGGTACTTATGAAATCCATTACAACTCTCCTATTTCTCGCTTTCGCACTTCAGTCAAGTGCTCAATTCTGTGATTGTCCACCCACTTTTGATCCGGTTTGCGTAACAACAGGCGACAGTCTCACTTTACAGTTTCCAAATGCATGTTTTGCACAAGCTGCTGGCTACAGCAGTTTTGATGCTTGCGACGACCAGTGTGATTGTCCTTCTGATGAATATAATCCGGTATGTGTCGTCACTCCTGATAGCTGCATACTTCAGTTTGAAAACTCCTGTTGGGCGGAATGTGCTGGATTTGATTTCTCCTTTTCATGTGACACGACTTGTGTTTGCAGCTCAGAATACGACCCGGTATGTGTTTCTACGCCAAGCGGGGTCATTACTTTTACCAATGCCTGCCTGGCTGAGTGCGCAGGCTACACAGAATATGGCCCATGTGAAGACTCTTGCGAATGTCCTGACATTTGGGATCCGGTCTGTGTCATCACCCCTGACGGTCAATTACTCTCATTTACCAATGCGTGTATCGCCGCATGCGAAGGCTTTTACGAAATTGTACCCTGTGAAGACTCTTGCGTGTGCCCTGACATCTGGGATCCGGTCTGTGTCCAAACAGGTGCCGGGATGATTGAGTTCGGCAATGCTTGTGAAGCCGAATGCCAGGGGTATTTCGACTTTGTGTCTTGCGATAGCTCTTCATGCAGCGATAATTGTCCTGAAATCTATGACCCGGTCTGTGTGCAAACGGGCGACGGAACGATTCAATTTGACAACCCTTGCGTGGCCGAATGCAATGGATTCACAGAGTATATCTCTTGTACAGACTCGTGCACTTGTCCCGACATATTGGCTCCTGTTTGCGCCATAACACCAATCGGTGAGGTACTGGTGTTTGACAATGCATGCCTTGCGGAGTGCAATGGTGTTTATGACTATTTCGATTGCGACAGCACTTCGGGGGGAAGTCCAGTGAGCCTGGGCCCTGTGATCATGGTCTCAAATGATGTGAGAGTAGCCCCCTCCCCTGCCAATGACCACCTGACCGTCATCTGGCCAGAAGCCGATGCACTTCAGGCAGATATTCAAATATTCAATATGGCCGGACAGGACATGTTTTCTATTGACAACGCCCCGCCAAATACTGAAATTGACGTACATGATTATGCACCAGGTATTTATTTATTAAGGTGGACCAGCGGTTCGCACGGTCAGACTGTGAAATGGGTTAAGCAATAGCCTTGTGCTATCATCCTGAATTCTGATGTTGACGCCAAATCTCTTTGAAGCGTAAAATGCCGATAAGAGTTTTGGCGTCAATAATTGGATTCTTGACCATAAACTCGTCTAATTCTTCAATAGGAACTTCCAGTATTTCGATGTCTTCATGCTCATGCTCTAATCCACCACCTTCAGAAATCTTATCTGCATCCGATACTTGCACATAGTACATGTAGATACGCTCAGAGATGATCCCGGGTGAAGGAAAGAAGTGGTCAAGTAACTTTGTATTCTGAACCCTAAAACCTAATTCTTCATGCACTTCCCGATGTAATGCCTCAAGCGGAGTCTCTTCACCATCGACTAATCCCGCAGCCAATTCACAGAGCCACCCCTGCTCTTTTTCAAAAGCTCCGGGTCTGAACTGCTTGACGAAGTAGAGGCAATCCCTGTCTGTATTGTGTACCACGGCACAAACTGCATCTGGTCTGCGCAGCAGGAAGCGCTCTATCACAGGCGACCACTCACCTGAGATCATTTTGTGCCTCAACCTTAATTTTTCCACATGAAAAAATCCATCCAGGAGCAACTCTGAATCAATGATTTCTACCTTCTTAATCTGATCGTCCGACAAATTACATCACATTTAGACTGGGTTTTCAATACGAAGAATGATACCACGCTACCAGCTCTCCTTCACCGCAAAACTATGAAGTCGTGCGAAAGCATCCATCATCAACTGCTGACAAGGTTTGAAAAGAATTCAATGCAAATACCGTGAAAAACGCCGATATTTGTGCCTGAATTTTGACAAAAAAGAACAACCATCAAACTAAGGGTCGGTTGGGATGTTTTGTATCTGATGATAGCAGTAATCTGCCCAGATGAATTAGAGATGCAGCGCATGATGATGAATCGATTGAAAAACTTTCTGATTACAACACTCATTGGTGGAGTTACAGTGATTCTACCTATCGTCATTTTTGCATGGGTAATAAGAATTATCGTGCAGCTTGTGAGTGCCGTCATAGCGCCTCTGTCCTATCTGATTCGTCTTGATATTTCAGCATTTATCATTGATTTGATTGCGATCGTGATCATTGTGCTTGCTTGTTTTGCGACTGGGTTGTTTATCAGAACACAACTTGGAAACAAAATCTACAGTTACATTGAAAAACACTGGCTCGAGCGATTGCCCGTTTATTCATCAATCCGGGACATTGTTCAGCAGTTTACAGGAAAGAAGAGGACCGCATTCCAACAGGTTGTCTTGCTTGCACCATACGGTGCCGACACCTTGATGACAGGGTTTGTGACAGATGAAGCAGGAGATGACTTTACCATATTTGTACCGACTGCCCCGAATCCGACGAATGGATTTGTTTTTCACATGAAGCGTGAACAACTGACCTTCGTTCAAGTTAAAACAGAGGATGCCATGCGCACCATTGTCGGAATGGGAGCTGGTTCTCAGGATTTGTTAAAAATTGGCGCAATTCAACCAGCAGAACAGAAGTCGTAACTTCGCTTCCATTTAGATTTACATAGTAGCTGACATTCCGAGCATTTTGCCTGACAAAAAGGGCGGCGTATTAGTACATTTGGTAGAATTTTAATTAGTAAATATGAAGCTCTCTCAATACATAAGCCTTAGCATCATCCTCATTCTGGGATATGGATGCACAAGTAACGCCCCGGTAACAAAAAAACTGACCCAGCAACAACGTGTGGAGCACATGTTGGAATTGGAGTTCTGGAGGACTTATGACCCGGCATTGGGTTATGTCCCACGAGAACGATTGCGTGTAGCTGTACTGCAAACCCGTGCGATGCAACAAGCAATGATCGAAAGGCGCGCACCGGATGATCTTATTCCGAAGTTTAATGAACGCGGTCCAAATGATATCGGTGGCAGAACACGTGCAATTTTTGTCGACATGAGAGATGCCGATGGCAAAAAGGTGTGGGTAGGAAGTGTTTCTGGTGGTTTATACGTGACAGAAGATATCACTGTCGGCAGACCTGACTGGAAAAACGTCGATGACTATCTTGAAAATTTATCAGTATCATCCATTGTTCAGGATTTTGATGATCACAATATCATGTACATGGGTACGGGTGAAGGATACGGCGGTGGGATCGCTCGTGGCGTTGGAATTTTCAAGTCCGTGGACGGAGGAGTGACCTGGGAACTGCTATCGAGTACGGAGAATAGTGCTTTTCGCTTCACAAGATCCATGGCAATCCAGCCTGAGACCGGATTTGTTTATGCTGCAACTGGTACTGGTGGTGTTTTACAGAGCAAAGATGGCGGT
>QMOR01000147.1 GCA_003648285.1 Bacteroidota bacterium | reverse complement strand
TCAAGACTCAATATTCAAGACTCAATATTCAAGACTCAATATTCAAGACTCAATATTCAAGATTCAATGATGAAGACTCAATGATCGATATAAATGCGATTCGACTTGATACTCCCGGATGCAATCATTGCATTCACCTCAATAATGCAGGGGCGGCTTTAATGCCGACACCTGTTATTGAAGCGATACAGGAGTATATTGCCTTTGAGGCGATCACTGGAGGGTATGAAGCCGAGGCAGCTCGCTTGTCGGATATAAAGGGGTTTTACGTGGAATGTGCTAAAATGCTGAATTGTAATCCGGGTAATATTGCTTTTACTTCAAATGCCACGGAGTCGTTTGCACGTGCGTTGACTTCAATTCCATTCAAGAGGGGAGATGTCATTCTGACTTCAACGAATGATTATATCTCAAATCAGATACAATTTTTATCTCTCAGAAACAGATATGGAGTGCAACTGATACATGTTCCTGATCTGCCCGAAGGAGGTATTGATCCAAAAGCTCTGGAGGAATATGTCATTAAATTCAGCCCAAAGTTAGTCAGTATCTCGCATGTGCCAACCAATTCCGGATTGATTCAGGATGTGGAGAGTGTAGGTGCAATTTGCGAAAAGCATGATGTAATCTATCTGGTGGATGCCTGTCAGTCGGCTGGACAAATGCCTCTCGATGTAGCAGATATCAAATGCGACTTTTTGAGTGTAACGATGAGAAAATTCCTGCGAGGACCACGTGGTGCGGGCTTTTTGTACGTTTCGGACAGGGTCCTCGAGATTGGTCTTGAACCACTTATGATTGATATGCGCGGAGCGCAATGGACAGGTGCCGATTCATATTTGCCCAGGGAATCTGCAAAGCGATTTGAAGATTGGGAGGCGAGTTATGCCTTGATGGCAGGATCAAAGGCGGCCATAGAGTATGCCAGTCGTATTGGATTGGAAAATATTCGGAATCGATCTTTTAAACTTGCGCGATATACACGTGAGAGGTTAATGGAGGTCGATGGAATCAGGGTATTGGATGACGGGGCACACCTCTGTGCAATCACTTCGTCATACATGGATCATGTTGATCCTGATATATTGCATGCTTACCTCGAGCGACGTGGTATCAATACATCTATCAGTTTACGCGAATACAATATTATTGATTTTGGAAAACGCAAGAATGTACCCTGGTCAGTAAGAATTGCTCCCCACTACTATAATACGACAGAAGAAATTGATGCATGTATTGATGCCTTGCTTACAATGAGGCAATGAGGCAATGAGGCAATGAGGCAATGAGGCAATGAGGCAATGAGGCACTCGTGCCCTGCATTCCCACAAATACAAATCTTGAAGAGTTGCAAAATTTGATGTTCGCTTAACATTGACTTAATATTCGGCAAATACATTTGCAGAATAATAAAACAATGGAGAATGACTATCAGATATCTTGTCATCATGGCTGCGATAGCCACGATTTCGTATAGCCAGGCAGTGGCCCAGTCGGGGTTTGAATCGAAGTGGGATAATGGTTATAAAGTCGAAAGCAAAGACGGAAATTTCAAAATGAAGTTTGGCGGCAGGATACAATATGATGTAGCAGCTTTCTTTCAGGATGCGGCAATGGAGGACGCCTTTGGCGTAGTAAAAGATGGAGTGGAATTCAGAAGAGTGAGATTCTTCAATTCAGGCACGGTCTATTCGAATGTGAAGTACAAGGTTCAGTTGAGCTTTGAGGCTGGCAGGTTGAGCTTCAAGGATGTGTATATAGAATTAACGGATATTCCAATCGTCGGGAATTTTCGCGTCGGTCACTTCAAGGAGCCATTCCGGCTGGAGGTCATGACGAGCAGCAAGTATATGACATTTATGGAGCGCTCGTTCCATTCGGCTTATGCTCCAGAAAGGAATACGGGTTTTATGCTGCATAACAAGATGCTGAACTCCAGGTTGTTCTGGCAGTTTGCGGTATTGCGAAATGGAAATAGTTTCGGAGATGACATCCGCGCGAGGGACGGTGTCAATATCGTCTTCAGATTGTCGGGTGTTGCCTTCCAGAACAAAGACAAAAAGCAATTGCTTCATTTGGGTGGAGCGTACAGTCACAGAAAGCCTGAGAGTGAAAAGTATATCATAGCCCTGCGCCCTGAATCACATCTTGCCCCCAGGTATGCGAGTACTGGTGTCATTGATTCTGTCTCTAAAGTCAATCTGTTTTCGCTGGAGGCAGCGCTTGTTTTAAATAGTTTTTCATTTCAGACGGAGCTCGTCTATTCCAATGTCTCAGCAGACGGTGTGCAATTGAAGTTTCCGACATATTATGCGCAGGTGAGTTATTTTCTTACCGGTGAATCGAGGGTGTATAAAGGCGGAACCAGCGGATTTAGCAGAGTATCTCCAAAAAAGAATTTCGGTGGCGGAGGTAGCGGGGCCTGGGAAGTGGCATTGCGCTTTTCCAATGGGGACTTAACAGATGGGGATAGAGGCGGTAGATTAAACGACATTACGATTGGAGTAAACTGGCACCTGAATCCAGTAACGAGAGTAGCGCTAAACTATATTAATGCCAACCTCAAAGACGTGGGCACGACAAACATACTCCAAACACGGTTTCAGGTTGATTTTTAGTTGAACAATCAAATAATGAGCAAAACAATACACATGAAAAATTATGGATTTAGCATCGTAGTACTCGTAGTGGTTGCCATGATTGGCTGTCAATCGGGAGATAGCTCAGTCGAAGGTGGATTGTCTGGTACAATCAACATTGATGGTTCGAGCACCGTCTTTCCAGTGACGGAGGCGGTAGCAGAAGAGTTCCGGTCAGAGGCTCCTGACGTTCGCGTGACGATCGGTATTTCCGGTACGGGGGGTGGATTTAAAAAGTTTTCGCGAGGCGAAACAGTGATTTCAGATGCCTCAAGACCAATTAAGGAAAGCGAAGCAAAAGCTTGCCGGGAAAAGAATATCAGTTATGTCGAACTCACGGTGGCCTACGACGGACTGGCGGTTGTCGTCAATCCACAGAATGATTGGGCTCTGTCTTTGACGACTGAGGAATTAAAGAAAATATGGGAGCCGGAAGCTCAGGGCACCATCGTCAAATGGAATCAGGTAAGGGAGACCTTTCCTGACGAAAAACTCACTCTGCTTGGGCCAGGTACGGCGTCAGGTACGTTCGATTACTTTACAAAAGCGATCGTGGGCAAGAGTGGCTCTAGCCGTGGAGACTATATGCCGAGTGAGGATGATCATGTATTGGTGCAAGGAGTTGCAGGTGACAAGTACGCGCTTGGATTTTTTGGGTTGGCGTATTTCCAGGAGAATGCCGACAAGCTTAAACTTGTTGGTGTGGATGCGGGGAGTGGACCGGTAAAGCCATCCATGGAAACCGTGAAAAGCGGTAGCTACGCACCACTGTCCAGACCGATCTTTATCTATGTCAATAGTGATGCCGCAACGCGCCCGGAAGTGATTGAGTTTGTCGAGTTTTATTTGACACACGCCGCTTCGTTAGTGCCTGATGTGGGTTATATCCCACTTCCGGATAGTGAGTACACGGAGCAGCTTACGAAATTCCGGAATTTTGTAAAGAGCGTGAATACGACATCAGAATCTGAATAGTTCATGATGAAAACCAAAGAACGCATTATTGAAGCTGGACTTAAGTTTAGTTCGCTGATCACGGTACTGACGACACTTGGCATCTTGTGGGTGTTATTGTCCCAGTCCCTGGTGTTTTTTGGAGAGGTTTCAATTATTGAATTTCTGACATCAAGGGAATGGACTCCGCTATTTGAGAATAAGCACTACGGTATTTTACCATTGCTCGCAGGCACAGCACTAACGACGTTTGTAGCCATCGCTGTAGCGTTACCATTGGGAATTACCATCGCGATTTACCTCAGCGAATATGCTTCGGCCCCGATAAGAAACACTTTCAAGCCATTGTTAGAGATATTGGCTGCGGTGCCTACGGTGGTGTATGGTTTTTTTGCTTTGACGGTGGTGACACCGTTCCTGAAAGGGATTTTGCCTGAGTTAGCAACTTTCAATGCGCTGTCTGCGGGTCTTGTCATGGGTGTGATGATCATTCCGATGGTATCCTCTTTGAGCGAAGATGCCCTTCGCGCAGTACCCAACTCACTGAGGGAAGCGGCGTATGGCATGGGTTCTACGCGGTTACAGACAGCATTTCGCGTTCTGGTTCCGGCAGCCTCATCAGGGATAGTCGTATCAGTGCTCCTTGCAATTTCGCGTGCGATCGGTGAGACGATGATTGTCACCATCGCTGCGGGACAGCAGCCCAATCTGACATTTAATCCAATGGAGACTGTTGAGACAATCACGGCCTATATTGTACAGGTAAGTCTGGGTGATGTCCCGCACGGATCGATTGAGTACAGGACCATTTTTGCCGCGGGATTGATGCTGTTTGTATTGACATTCATCCTCAACAATATCAGCTATTTCGTCAAAAAACGCTATCAACAGCAATATGAATAGCCGCCAAAAAAATCGAATAAAGGACAGAGCTTTCAAGTACCTGGGAATATTCAGTACGTCCATAGGCCTCATTTTGCTCACGGTGTTTATAGGGAGTATCATCAAGGATGGAATAGGACGTATTGATTGGGATTTTCTGACAAACCTTCCCTCGCGAAAAGCTGAAAAGGCAGGTATTCTTACAGCTCTGGCGGGGTCGGTATGGCTGTTGGTCATGACAGCAATTGTCTCCATTCCACTTGGCGTCGCCGCGGCCATCCACCTCGAAGAGTACAGCCGTAAAACAAGGTGGTCGTCATTTCTGGAAATCAATATCACAAATCTGGCGGGTGTGCCGTCGGTGATTTACGGAATACTTGGACTGCAGATATTTGTCAGGACCATGCGGTTTGGAGGGAGTTTGCTGGCTGGAGCCTTTACACTTGCTTTGCTAATATTGCCGATCATCATTGTGACGACCCGTGAGGCGATCAAGGCTGTGCCATCATCCATCAAGGAAGCTTCATATGGACTGGGTGCTACAAAATGGCAAACCATCAGGCATCAGGTACTTCCGGCTGCCGGGGGCAGTATTGCGACAGGCATTATTCTGGCTTTGTCGCGCGCGATTGGAGAAACAGCACCGGTCATAATCATTGGCGCTCTTGCCTATGTGGCGTTTGTACCGCAATCGCCTACAGATGAATTTACCGTCCTGCCCATTCAGATATTTAATTGGGTTTCCAGACCTGATCATGCATTCGTAGTGAATGCCGCAGCGGGTATCATCGTTCTACTTGCCGTTACGTTTATGATGAATGGGATCGCCGTATACCTGAGGCACAGATGGCAGAATAAAGTAAATTGGTAAACCATGGAAGAAATAATTGAAATAGAAAAAACAGTCACTTCTGAAAAACATCGCGCGGAGCAACCCGCTGATGCGAAGCATACTGAGAATCCTGTGCGACCAAAACTTGAGACGCGCGGTGTCAATGTGTTTTATGGAGATAATCAAGTCATCACCGATGTCTCAATCACCATGAAGGAAAAGAGTGTTACGGCATTGATCGGACCTTCCGGTTGTGGAAAATCGACTTTTCTACGCCTGTTTAACCGGATGAACGACTATATCAAAGTGTTTAGAAAGGAAGGAGATATCTGCATTGATGGAAAAGACATCTATTCGCCTTCAGTACACGTCGAGGATTTGCGAAAAATGGTCGGGATGGTATTTCAAAAGCCAAATCCATTTCCCAAAACGATATACGAAAATGTGGCTTATGGCCTGAGAATTCAGGGGGTCAATGATAAGAATATCCTGGATGAAGCTGTGGAGCAGTCATTAAAATCGGCTGCTTTGTGGAATGAAGTGCGCTCCAACCTGAAAAAGTCTGCACTTGCCTTGTCTGGTGGACAGCAGCAGCGATTGTGCATTGCACGCGCGCTCGCAGTCAATCCCTCGATATTGTTGATGGACGAACCTGCCTCGGCACTGGATCCGATTGCCACCGCAAAAATTGAAGAGCTGATACATCGTCTGAAGGAAGACTATACGATCGTCATTGTCACGCACAATATGCAGCAGGCAGGACGAGTCAGTGACATGACCGCATTCTTTTACTTGGGTAAATTGATAGAGTATACCGAAACGAAAAAATTGTTTACCAGCCCTGAGAATGAAATGACTGAAAATTACATTACAGGAAGATTCGGCTAGTAAAATTTTACTTTAACCATAGATAAATTGAAAATGGTGATAAAAGGCGTGACAAATCTGGAGCGGGAATTAAATGATCTCAAGGAAGATCTTATCGAAATGATGGAACTGGTGGTACGCCAGATGGAGAGAGCAGAGCAGGCTTTTACCAATCAGGATATCGCACTAGCCAAGGAAGTCCATCACATGGAGAAGATGGTCGATGCAGCAGATCTGAGTATCGACAAGGAATGCGAGAATATCATTGCCCTTTTTAATCCGGTAGCCAGTGACTTGCGGTTTGTTTTGGCAGCGACAAAGATTATCTCTCACCTTGAGCGTGTCGGGGACCATGCGGACAAGATTGCCAGGTATGTCAGAAAAAAGCAGATTACTAAAGCAATCCCCAAATCTCTGCTCAAGGCGGTGAATCTGGAAACCATGTTTGACGTGTCGTTGGAAATGCTTGGTATAGCAACTCAGGCATTTATCGACGAAGATACCGGACTGGCAAGAGTGGTCTTTTCAAAGGATATTACACTAAACGAGATCTACTCAAATGCCATCGATCAGATGAAGTCTTATGCAGACAAGAGAGATGCTGAGGTGGGCCTGCTTCTGTATCTCTTTTCTGTCATCAATAAACTGGAGCGTGTGGGAGATATGGCGAAGAATATCGCCGAGGAGACCATCTTCTACCTTGAAGCGAAGGTCTTGAAACACCGAAAGGTGCGCAAGCTTAAAAACCTGTAGCTAACGCAAAAAAGTTACAATTTATTAACACTGGTCTGACAGGCCTAACTTATCCTTTTCATTATATTTACAGACCTGCAGATGCAGTGATTTGCATTCTCCCAAGCGGGGTTTATGAGGTTTTCATTTGGGAAATCTCACATGTTTAAAATTTGACATACGCATGGCTACGTTCTATTTAATTCTGGTCATTACTCTGTTTATTCTGGCCATCTCCGACCTTATTGTTGGAGTGAGCAATGATGCTGTAAATTTCTTGAATTCAGCTGTGGGTTCAAAGGCTGCCACATTCAAGTGGATCATGCTTGTTGCCGCGCTGGGCGTTCTAGTCGGAGCGACTTTTTCAGGTGGTATGATGGAGGTTGCAAGGAAGGGAATATTTCACCCCGAGTTCTTCTTTTTCTCTGAGATCATTCTCTTGTTTCTGGCGGTCATGGTTACGGATGTCCTGTTGTTGGATGCCTTCAATACCCTTGGTCTGCCTACTTCGACCACTGTTTCCATCGTTTTTGAATTACTGGGTGCTGCAGTAGCAATATCGCTCATCAAAATCATGACCGATGAAAACGCACTGCAACTGTACGAATACATCAATTCAGCCAAGGCATTGGCGATTATTTCAGGGATACTCTTATCGGTAGTGATCGCTTTTTCGTGCGGGATGATCGCACAGTATCTGAGCCGCCTGTTGTTCTCATTTGATTATGAAAAGCGCTTGAGGCAATTTGGTGCAATATGGGGTGGCTTGGGTATAACGGCTATCACTTATTTCATGCTGATAAAGGGGGCTAAAGTTGCTTCGTTCATGAGTGCTGATCTGGTTCAATCGATTCAGCATAATACGATGAGTATTCTGCTCTGGTCCTTTGTCGGATGGGTGGCTATCCTGTTTCTCATGAACCAGTTGTTCAAGATAAATATTCTAAAAGTGCTTGTTCTGGTGGGGACCTTCGCACTTGCCATGGCCTTTGCGGG
>QMOR01000146.1 GCA_003648285.1 Bacteroidota bacterium | reverse complement strand
CTAAATATAGAGGTAACATTCCTACGAATAAATTTGTGTGTGATCTATTTTCTATAAGTGTCCCGTCCATCACACTTTCACCTACTATTACTGCCCCTTCTATCACACTTTCACCTACGATTACTTTCCCTTCTATCACCCTTTCACCCCTTCACTGTGGCTATGGAAGGCAATGTCCTCCTTAGCTCTTAAACTTCTTAATTCACTAAAATTTAGCATCTTCGACATTCATGCAGGATGACATATACACGAGATTCGTTGAAGCGAAGAAAACAGGGCGCAAAAAACTTGCAGTTCTGATTGACCCTGACAAGGTGAGATTGGGCAATGTGGATGCGCTGATTGAGTTGTCAATCCGGGCGGAGGTCGATTTTTTCTTCATTGGCGGGAGTCTTATTGTCAACAACTGGCTGGATGAATGCCTCAAATCGATAAAGGGTCGCTGTGATATCCCGCTCATTTTATTTCCCGGCGATTCGTTTCAGCTCAGTTATCGTGCTGATGGACTACTCTTTTTGTCCCTTATCTCAGGGCGCAATGCCGAGCTGCTCATCGGAAAACATGTCATCACGGCGCCATATCTCAAAATGAGTCCGCTGGAAATCATCTCCACAGGATACATGTTGATCGATGGAGGTATCGCTACCACAGTGTCATATATCAGCAATACGTCACCTATTCCACATGACAAGGAAGACATCGCAGCGTGTACGGCACTGGCAGGTGAGATGCTGGGCCTCAAAGCCATTTACATGGATGCCGGAAGTGGAGCAAGGGAACCCGTATCCCTCGAAATGATTGAATCCGTGAGTGGTACCGTCAGCATTCCACTTATCGTAGGTGGTGGTATACGCACTGCAGAAAGAGCCCGGCAGACTGTCGAAGCCGGTGCTGATATCGTCGTTGTAGGTAATGCCTTCGAATCTGACCCGTCTCTCGTTGTATCAATTGCTGATGCTGTACACAGTTACAGCGTTGGTGCCGATGCCCAATGATGAGAGTTATTGTATGCCTGATACTCACTCTTGCGACCTGTTCTGTCTCGTCACAAACATTGGGGTTGAGACCACCAAGTACGAAATTACGTCAGATCGATACCGATACAGTCCGTGTGATCTATACGGACGGGCAGGAATCTGAAGCACAGCGTGTCGTCAATCTCGTACACTATATGGCGAGGAAATATCCCTTCGTTGGGAGTGATAATCTTCGAAAGATATCTATACTGCTCCAGAATGAAACAGACATCCCTAATGGGTATGTCGGCCTGGCACCATGGTTGAGCGAATTCTATATTTCACCTCCTTCAGGAAATTTCCAATTGGGATCACTTCCGTGGATAGATTTGCTTTCAATTCATGAATTCCGCCACGTCCAACAGCGCTCGGCGGCACGTACCGGTCTGAGCAAGTTTGCTTTTATTCTGTTCGGCGAGGAATTCTTTTCTGCAATCGTCAATATCTCGTGGCCGAACTGGTACACCGAAGGTGATGCCGTCATTTTCGAAACGGCGTTGTCAAAACAGGGCAGGGGACGTTTGCCCTCATTCCTCAATGGCTATCGCGATAAGGTTTTAGGTGATGAGGATTGGTCATATACCAAAGCGCGAAATGGATCATTTAAAGACTTTGTGCCAAATCATTACAATCTCGGTTTCCTGATGCAGAATTATGGTCGCACGAAATATGGTCAGGACTTTTGGGATAAAGTCGCCCTGGAATCAGCGTCATACAAGGGACTGATATATCCTTTTTCTAAAGCCGTAAAGCGTGTTTCAGGTGAAAATACGACGCAATTTTACGCATCTGCGTTAGATTATTATCGTGAGTTGTGGGGTATTGATACAATCAAAGGCCAGTCTGTCGCTTCTGATCCATTTATCGATGTAGACCACGACCGATACGAAGACTATAGTTATCCGGTCTTTGATCCAGATGGTAATCTGTACGTTGTCATTGAGTCATACGATTTTGTTCCGGCTGTGTATCGTTTTGATCGCGAGTCGCATTCCCGAAAGTTGGTCACAAGGCTTGGCTACAGTGGCGAATCTATCGTCAGCGTGGCAGCTGGCAAAATAGCATGGGCGGAGTATCGGTTGAATTCGCGCTGGGAACGAAAAGACTATTCGAGTATTATTGTGTTTGATGAAGCAAAGAAGAGCAAGCGCAAATTGACCAAAGGCGAGAGTTATTTTTCACCGGCATTATCTTTTGATGGATCTAAAATCGTGGCTCTGCACGATGATGATATGCAGAATTATGAGCTGCATATTATTGATATTGCGTCTGGGGCTGTTGTGGATCGCCTGCCAAATCCGTACAATTATTACTTCAGTTTTCCGACGTGGACATCTGATGCAAAAGCTATCGTCAGTCCCGTTAGGGATAGTCATGGTCAGATGGCATTATTCATGCATATCATGGGCGAGGATGATTGGGAACGGTTGACTCCATGGAGTTTTCAACCCATCGGCCGGCCGACCCTGCATAAAGATTGGATTTATTACACAAAAAGTGAGGAGGAACTGGATCAACTCTACCGGCTTAGTGTTTTGGATGGAACAATTGAAAAAATTGCCGCGGGAGCGCATTCGAGATATCAGCCCGTAATTAATCCCCTAAATGGAGACTTGGTTTTTGCCGAATATTCAAATGATGGCCGCAGGATCAGAAAGGTTGGGCCAAAGTCATTCGCACCAGGTTCGGTTCCCGTCATTGATGAAACACCAGATTATTTATTCGTTGAAGAAAGTGAGGATGATATTCTGAGTGATATCCCACAGGTTCGCTACGATACTAAAAAGTATGGCCTGTTTGCGCATCCGGTAAATATACATAGCTGGAGGCCGGTTTTTGACGACCCTGTATATGGCCTTGAACTCAGATTTTTAAATGTATTGCAGTCTCTGCGCTGGAATACCGGAATTCAATTCAATTCTAACAGCAAGGATTACGGACCTTTCTCAGAATTGACTTTGAGTATGTGGTATCCGGAGATTCTGTTTGGATATACCGGCTGGAAGAGGAAGCGCACAAGAGAGAGTGACAACCAGGTTTTTAACTTTTATGATCATATCGTGGACGTAGGATTGCGTATTCCATTTAAGGGTTTTCACGGTGCATTTAATTACGCAGGAGGCATCACGACACGCATCAACCAGGTGAAAAGGGTCGGGGATATCGAAGATTCTTTTACATTTTTATCACACCAATTCAATTTTGTACATCGACTCAGACTGGCCAAAAAGCACCCGATGACACGCTTTGGTCAGGCTGTCAGACTTACACTGCCACATTCGATAAGTGGTGATACAGCTTCACAATTTCAAGCACAGACAGATTTTACATTTCCCTCTTTTCGCAACCACGTCGTCTGGCTACAGTTTGACTATCGCAAGGAATCTTCGGACAACACATTCCTCTTTGGAGATAATTTTATGTACTCGAGGGGGTATGCGGCATATATATCAAACTGGATATATCGTATTGGTGTGAACTATCAACTGCCCATCGCCTATCCCGACTTTGGCTTCGGGGGATTGATTTATTTTAACAGAGTAAGAACAAACCTCTTCGCAGATATATCAAAGCTGGGTATGGAGTCTGGTCAGCTCGATATGAATTCGGTCGGATTGGAACTCATTTTTGATGTCAAGGTATTGAACATCGAGTCATTCAGTTTTGGGTTGAGGTGGTCGTATCGGTTGCAGGAAGACCCATCTTACACGGTTGATCCTTCACGCAGCAAATTTGGAATCTTTGTGCCGGTCAATCGCATCTGATATCCGGGTCAGATTGGTTTAGCTTAAACAATCATAATCGGATATCATGGTATTGGAATTGCAGAAACATTAATTTCACATCTATGAGCACGGAAATCAAACAGGGTGTAGTGATTAAAACTACAGGGAGTTGGTATGCTGTTCGTCTTGATGATGGAGAGATCCTTCAGAGCCGTATAGTGGGCAAGTTTCGACTTGACGGCAAGAGCCTTACTAATCCTGTTGCGGTTGGGGATGATGTCAAATTGTCCATCAATGAGAAGTCGGGCGATGCCACGATCGTAAAAATTGAGTCAAGGCGCAATTATGTCATACGCCAGTCTCCGCGCAAGAAGCATGACTTGCACCTCATAGCGAGCAATATTGATCAAGCGGTACTCGTGATGACGATCAGCCATCCCAATCTGAAACAGGGATTTATTGATCGATTTCTTCTCATGACCGAGCCACATGATATACCTGTGCATATCGTATTTAATAAAGCTGACCTCTATGAGGAGGAAGAATTTGCCATGTTTCTGGGCTTACAGGATATTTATGACCCCATAGGATACAAGACATACCTGGTGTCGGCACAGACAGGCCAGGGTGTCGACGAGATAAGTGCGGTTTTGAAGGACAAGATTACACTCACCGGTGGTCAGTCCGGTGTCGGCAAATCCACGCTCATCAATGCGATTCAGCCGTATCTAGATTTAAAGACCTCGGTATTGTCAGACCATACCGGCAAGGGACAGCACACGACGACATTTGCGGAGATGTTTGCCCTCGATTTTGGAGGACACATCATTGATATTCCGGGGATCAAGACGCTTTCGTTCAATAATCTGGAGCCGATGGATGTAACGCACAATTTTCGAGAATTTTTTGAGCTATCTCCAGGATGCAAATTTCCTAATTGTACACATCGCAATGAGCCTAAATGTGCGGTCCATGCAGCCATAGAAGACGGCACTCTGTCAGAGCTTCGTTATCTCAATTATATCAAGATACTGGAGGAGGTTGAGCAGCAGAATTATTGGGAGAGGCACAAGCATTTTTAGGTAGTATTGTGCTCATTGCGACTTAGCCCCCTGATCGTTTCCTTAATACCGAGACGATCATCTCTCTCTCCATCCCGAAAATCACCCATAAAAACCCGCCCATCAAGGCAGTATTGATAGCAAGAGTAATACCGAGTGGCCCATCGACAAGACCATTGACAAACACGCTAATACCATAAGTGGCAAGAGCAAGTAAGACCAGTGTCCCGATACGGCCCATGTCATATGGTACACGGTAATATTTCTTTCCAATCACATAGCATGCACCGGCCATGAATGTATAACACGCCAAAGTCGCCCAGGCAGATCCCTCCATATTGAAGAGTGGGATAAGGTAAAAGCTGAGCCCGACAGTGATAAGCGCTCCAATCGATGAAATAATTGCGCCGTACCGCGTGCGATCTGTAAGCTTATACCAGATTGAAAAATTATAATACAGCCCAAGCATGAAAAACGCCATCAGAAGGATAGGCACAACATGCATTCCTGTCCTGTAGCTGCTTCCGAGCATGAGCTGGATCAGATCGAGGTACATTAAAATACCTACAAACAATGTGGTACCGACCAGTGTAAACGCTTTCGCTACATCTGCGTAGGTCTGTTTTGCCTCTTTGTTTTTTGAATGGTTGAAGAAAAATGGCTCAGCTGCATAGTTAAATGCGGTGATGAAAAGAGACATCAGAATGGCAATTTTAGTGGCGGCCGCATATACGCCTCCTTCTGAAAGGTTTGTCATCAGATCACCTGGTAATACGGTCTTCAATAATACAATATAGCCAGACTGATTTATGACACCTGCGATACCGACGATGATCAGTGGTAGCGCATACCGGAGCATTCTTTTGGAGAGTTCTTTGTCAAAATTCCACTTCATCTTGAAGTAGCGGGAAAAGAATGCCAGGAAGACAAACAGGCTCCCCAGGAGATTGGCAATGAAGACGTAGAGCAGACTATGCTCGGGATTGTACCAGGATTGAACGAATGCATTCCCCCCGTCTGCGAGTATTGGCATGAGTTCGAGAAAACCCAAAACCGCTATCACGTTAATCGTGATACCCGATATCCTGAGTGCCGCAAATCGCAAGGGGCGTTCTTCGAGTCGCAGTGCTGCAAACGGAATGGCTACCAGGATGTCTAATGCCAGTACGAGGCCCAGGACCACGATGTGCATTTCAAACCCCGGGTACTGCAGTGCGGCGGCGATCTCGGTATTCCATAAAAAGAGACAAGCAATCCATATGCCGCTGGTGAGCACGAGCAACATTGCCGCCTGATCATATGCCTTTGATTTTTGCCCGTCTTCACTCCCAAAGCGAAAGAAGGTAGTCTCCATCCGTAGCGTCAGAATAACCAGGAGCAGAGCGACATAGAAGTAAAACTCTGTATACAACCCATACTTCTCAGTCTCTCCATCAAATTTCCACGTGAGGTAGATGGCTATCATGACATAGTTGAGCACTTTGCCAAGGATAAAGCCACTTCCATAAATCAGCGTATCGCCTGCAAGTTTGCGCAATGTCATGGGATGCAAATTAGTCTTTTTAGAACGTCTGATAGCGTTATGCAAATTGCTTACTTTGCGTTGATTTTTAACAAGGACAAATGTTTGCATACCTCCACGGTGCTTTTAAGCACAAATCACCCACTTCTGTCGTTGTCGATTGTTCTGGCGTCGGCTATGAAGTGCATATCAGCTTGTATACCTATGGCAAGATGGAATCTTTGGAGTCGGGACGCCTCTGGATACAACAAATCGTCAGGGAAGACAAGCATACCCTGTATGGATTTATCGACCAGGTAGAAAAAGAGCTTTTCAATTATCTGATATCGGTGTCGGGAATCGGACCTAATACCGCCAGACTCATCCTGTCAGGAATGACGCCTGGCTCTGTGAAATCAGCGATTATGTCTGAAGACCACGTATCTTTTACGCGCGTTAAAGGGGTAGGGCCCAAAACCGCAAAGAGATTGATTGTCGAGTTGAAAGACAAGATCGAAAAAATTTCTGCCGGACAAGAATTCGGCATTCCAACCAACCAGAGCAATACTTCCCGTGAGGAGGCGTTATCTGCTCTGATCACTTTGGGCTTTCAAAAAGCGCAGGTACTAAAAGCGATCGCTAAAGTAGAACAAACACTTGATGAAGATGCCGAGACAGAGATGTGGATTAAGACTGCCTTGCAGCAACTGGCAGGATAAGCGTTAAAAACGATGTTTTGCGTACAATTCACGTGCTGTGTTTCCGTTATGTATCCGTGCACATTGTGCCTACAGGTTATATGATATTTTAGTTTAATATGTTGTGCAAAGTTTCATCTTTGCAGTTGTAAAAGACAAAGAGGGATAAAGACAGCGGATTTGAGGGAAAAATACTTGCATTCTAAACATATTCTGCCCGGTCTCATCTGCCTTTTGGTTGGCTCCGGATTATGGCTCAGCAACGTGTCAGCAAGCACGAACGGGCCTGGATATGGTGTGCCCGACCCTTATGCCATTATCTTACTGGATACTGTACCGGATAATGATACGCTGCGTGACAGGCAGGGCAACTATGTCGAAGAGTCTGTAAGCAATCCATTTGACCTGCAGGATCCGACAGTGATCGAAAAGGATGTGGAATACGATCCGATACTCGATCGCTATATCATTACAGAACGGATAGGAGACGATTTTTTCAGGGCTCCGACCTATATGACCTTTGAGGAATACCTGGACTGGAGCTCAAGCAAGGAGCAAACAAACTACTTTCAGCAGCTGAATGGGGTCGAGACCGGGGATCGGTATGCCAGTGGCAACATAGATCCGATATCCGAAATCGATATTTCCAAAGATATCATCAATCGGTTGTTTGGAGGGACAGGTGTGGATATTCGACCGCAGGGTAAAATCGACATCACCATGGGCTGGGATTATCAGAAACAGGATAATCCAATTCTTCCGGTACGACAACAAAAGACTGGAGGATTCAACTTTGACATGGATATACAGATCAATGTCGATGGGAAAATCGGAGAAAAACTCAACACATCATTTAGTTACAACACGAGATCCACATTTGATTTTGAAAATAAACTCAAGCTCGATTACAATAGTCAGGAATATGG
>QMOR01000145.1 GCA_003648285.1 Bacteroidota bacterium | reverse complement strand
CTCCAACTGACCATCGAGTACCGCTATTGTCGCCTTTACATCGCTCAGAGCATCATCGGCGCCTTCCATTTCCGACCCGCAATAGTACCTGTGGGCTGCACTGATCGTGCGCGCTTCCACTTTATAAAAAATGCGCTGCACATCGACGAGGTTGCGCCCCTCGAGTTCAAGTTCGAATCCACATCTGGCAAATTCTTCCATGATCATGGGCAGATCGTATTGATTTGAGTGATAACCCGCCAGGTCAGCATCTCCAAAAAAAACAAATATCTCCTCAGCCAACTGCTGAAATGTGGGCTTTCGTGCCACATCAGAGGGCGTAATTCCATGCACGGACATCGCCTCCTCAGATATCGGAATTCCCGGATTTACAAGGTATTCGCGCTCTTCCGGCGGACGCCCATCAGCAAAATATTTGATCATCCCCAGTTGAATGATCCGGTCTCTTATCACATTGAGTCCTGTAGCTTCGATGTCGTAAAAAATGATGTCTTTTTTGAGGTTTAAGTTCATTTCGTTTCAATTAAGTATTCTTTAAATCCGGATGTCATCAGTTCTTCAATTTTTCCTTCTGTACTATTGTATAAAATCAACGCTTCAGCCCCTTTAAACTCCTCTATCAATTTCAATCCATTCTCAGGCCCCATCACCATACAGGCTGTTGCGAGCGCATCTGCTATCATACATTTCCTGTAGACAATCGTAGCACTCAGCACAGGATTGCTTTCTGGATATCCCGTTTGGGGATTGATCGTATGCCAGACACGTACATCATCAACGAAATAGTAGTTGCGGTAATTACCTGAAGTGGCCATACTTGTGTTTGAAATCGCAACACGTGTATACAGAGCTGAGATATCAGCATCTGGATCGGGCTGGTTGATTCCAATGCGCCACAAATCTCCACGTGGGCTTACCCCACCCGCACGGACTTCGCCACCTATTTCAACAAAATAATTCGACACCCCAACTGATTCCAGGTAGCCTGCAACGATATCTACACCGTAGCCCTTGGCCAACGCACTAAAATCAAGTTGCACACCTGCGAGATCAGTTTTCACCATGCGTTTACTCCCTTCCGACACACCATAGATATGATGCATACCTACCAATGTGCGCAAAGAATCGATTTTTAAAGAATCCGGCTTCGAAGGCGCCCGTCCCTCCCAACCAAAGCCCCATAAATTGACAAGCGGACCTACTGTCGGGTCAAAAGCACCTTGAGACTTATGGTTGACCACTCCAGCCACGCGCAAATTCTCAGAGAAATGCTGCATCACAGCCAACCTCACCTTGTCTTCTCCAAGCTGTCCATCGGATATAACCACCTCACCTGATTGATTAAATACGGAAATCGTCGATTCTGGAATATACGTCGAAACGGCCATATTCACTTCCTCCAAAAGAGAATCTATATCAGCCTGGTAATCAATACCGTCCGAGGCATAGCTTATCGAATATGTCGTACCCATCGTCCGTCCCTGCAGATGCAGATACGGCGTCACTTTCCCAGAATCTGTTTTACATCCGGCATAAATTAATGCGGCGAAAACAAGCAAATATGCTCCTGTCCTGTTCATATTATCATTCCTATAATCCTATCACCCCGTCGGGGTTCTTATTACCCAACTCCTCACTCCTCCACTCCCTCAGAATCCTCCAAAATTCCTTCCTGACGCGCTACCTCTGCATATCCTTTAAGATTTACGTGTGATTTTGATTTCTTCCGCAATTTCATATTCAGTACTTCAACGAGCAATGAGAAAGCGATTGCAAAGTAAAGATAGCCCTTTGGCAAGGTTCCAACACCCTCTCCTGCAATGACCACATGGCCGAGGTGGGCACCTTCCGCGATCAGCATCATGCCGATGAGGAGGAGAAACGACAAGCCGAGCATCTGGATGGATGGATGTTCGTTTACAAAATCTGAAATTGGGTCTGCAAATACCATCATCACAAGAACTGCAATGACAACCGCTATGATCATAATCAGCAGATTGTCGGCAAGACCCACAGCTGTGAGGACCGAATCAAAAGAGAAGACAATATCCATAATTGCAATCTGCGTCACTACTCCAGCCAGGGTCACACCAGCCTTTGCCGATAGGTGAGCATCATCGGCTTCGCCCTCCAGCTTGTGATGGATCTCATCTGTCGCCTTGTATAACAGAAATAATCCTCCCACAATGAGGATCACGCTTTGACCTGTCAGTGCACTTTCAAACCACGACAATGAAATCTCAAACAGTGGTGTCTGCATTTTGATGATATAGGAGATACCAAGCAGCAGTAGTACACGAAAAAACATCGCCATAAGCAGTCCCAATCGACGTGCTCTAGGCCTTTCCTCCGGTTTGAGCTTGTTGGAGGCTATTGAGATGAATATAATGTTGTCCACACCAAGCACGATTTCAAGGAATGTCAGGGTGAGCAGTCCCATCCACACTTCAGGGCTTCCAAAATTTGGCATATCGAGTAAGTAGTACATCTTGTTCTTGTTCTTTGAATTGCAATGTTACGAAATGAAGTCAATGCGGTAATTGTCCATAGGACTCCTGCGGAGATAATGGAGAAGTATCAGACCCTCGGGAGTCTCCCAAAATGCAAACTTCGTAGATTAATGTGATTCAAAATGGCTACAATAACTATCTTTAGAAACTCTCTTTTTATTTCATTACACGAAAAACCTAACGAATTATGGAAGATTTTATAGGCATGTTAATGGGCTGGACTGCATTTATCGTCTATCTGGGCGTTATTATCATTACAATAATGGGTATGTGGAGGGTCTTTGAAAAGGCCGGACAACCCGGGTGGGCAAGTATCATCCCTATCTACAATACCTATATATTGTTGAAGCTTGCCGGCAAGCCAGGTTGGTGGCTGTTGCTCTTCTTCATTCCGTTTGTCAACATTGTGCTCGCTATCATTCTCATGATCAGCGTGGCCAGAAGCTTTGATAAAGACGCAGGATTTGCCATCGGTTTGATTTTTCTTCCGTTTATCTTTTATCCGATTCTAGGATTGGGCAGTGCTGAGTATATCGGACCTGATGGATACGCCCTTATTGAAGAAAGGCATGACGATATCGTGTGATTCAGAATACTTACTTTAGACAACGATCTCATTGAGGACTCTCTCCTGGAACATTTTAATAAATGGGCTCCATATGTCAGGAAGTTCGGATTGATTGTCATCGAGGTTGATGTACTCAAGAAGGTAGCTTCAGAGGCCGGGCTTGTTGCGGATTTGGGGTATTTCAGGAAGTTTCCGGATTCGGAGTTGGCTACGGTTACTGTGAATTTATTGCGAGGATAGTGGATTTTAATAGAACGCGGATCTAACTGATGCAAAAGATTTTCACGAGTCTTAATGGCACACGGATTAGACGGGTTAAACGGATTTTCACGGATTTTTTTTTGTAATCCCACGTTGCGTCCTTTTGCACCAACACGTAGATTCATCACAACCACACCAACCTCTATGATGCAAAAAAGTCATAGCGCACCTTGCGCCATTGCTTGCCCTCGCTTGTCCGTGACTCTCGAAGAGTTGAGATCACGAGACTCTTCGGAGCGGGGCGGTTAAAAAATTAGCCCCCGATAACTACCTCAATAACTATCATCCAGCGCAAACACAGGCTTCCTGTTCATCCAACGACCACGCGTAAAATCAGGAAACTCCATCGGCGCATTCCCCATCGCAATCGACTGCTCCGACAATGGTGATATCGCACTCCATGCCGCCGCATCATAAGCATCCAATGGCGTATTCACACCCTCCTTTATCGACTCGATGAAGGCGTGAATCACGAAATAATCCATACCCCCATGACCAGCACCCGTCGCCTCATCCTGATACCGTTTCCACAATGGGTGATCGTATTTATCGAGATACGGCTGGGCATCCTCCCATCGGTGTGCCTTCGGGCTTACCCCCTCGATGTAGAGTGAACGGTTGACATCCATCCAGATCCCCTCGGTACCCTGCACACGAAATCCGAGAGAATAAGGTCTAGGTAAATTCGTATCGTGACTCACGATGATTGATTCTTCATTGACCGTACGAATCACAGTCGTGATCACATCGCCCAGTTTGAATTTCACCTTGGCATTGGGATGATCTTCTCCACCCTTATCGACGATGTATTTATGAAGACCACGCGATTTGGAAGCCGTCGAAGTGAGTGAGACGAATCGATTTCCCCGGTTAATATTGAGATAATTTGCGACCGGTCCAATGCCGTGTGTTGGGTAGAGATCGCCATTGCGATGCACAGAGTGATGTGTACGCCATTTTGCCTCTGAATATGCCTTCTCGCCGAATTCGACACCTCCACCGTACGGCTGTTCACCATTGTTGAACTTTACTGCCCTCAGATCATGTTGGTATCCACACTCGAGATGCACCAATTCTCCAAACATATCCTGGCGAACCATATTCAAGATGGCCATGACGTCCCGACGATAGCAGACATTCTCGAGGATCATGCACGGCTTGCCTGTTTCTTCGGACGTATTGACGAGGTCCCAGCACTCCTCCATCGTATTTGCCGCCGAAACTTCGACGCCGGCGTACTTTCCTGATTTCATGGTGTCGACCGCCATGCGTGTGTGCCACAACCAAGGTGTTGAAATCACCACCCCTTCAATACCCTCGATGGCGAGAAGGTCGCGATAGGCATACTCACTACCTGTGATCTCTTTAGCTGCAGGGCGCCCCGCTTCGCTGACCATATCTCTTGCCATTGTCAGTGCGTCGGGATCAATATCACAATATGCCACGACCTCCACATCTGCTCGTCTGAGCAAGAGTGCCAGATGATTGCGTCCCCGCAACCCCACTCCTATCAGTCCCATTTTGACTTTGCGATCATCACTTCCTTTCAATATCGAATGAGGAAAAACCAATGTGCCTGCTCCGGCTATTGCGGTGGTTTTCAAGAATTCACGTCTATTTATTTCGTTAAGGTTCATCATTGCGTTCGTTTAATGTGTCAAAGTATTCAGCGGATTCAAGGTAGTTTATAATTCGGAATGACCAACAATACAGCACTTCCGTGTTGTGTCAATGAGGAAAGGTAAAATGTAAAAATCTCCAAAGGAGTCCCTTGGACAAAATGTAAAATGTAAAAATACATGTGGACAACAGGCCATATTCATACCCAGGTATGAGTCCTGATATCTGACCTATGATTTTTGATGTGACGATATCTCTAGCTTTTGTCCAAGGGACTCCTTCGGAGACTTTTACATTTCGATTTTTACATTTTGCGGTTTAAGAAACTCAAGTTTTTTATACCTTGCCCCTACATTGGTTCCTAACCCCGCTATCGCGGACGAAGGACTAAGAGGGAACCCGGTGAAAATCCGGGGTAGTCCCCGCTGCTGTAAGCTCCAATTGTGCGTCGGTAATTGCCACTGTAAAAAATCGAACGGGAAGGCACCGAATCGCGGAGTAAGCCAGAAGACCTGCCAATGATTTATTGATCCGGGCTTTCGGAGGAAAAGCTGATGGTGACCGATCCTGGATACGGTCGACATAATCGCGGCTTTTTCAGGAAAATCTCAACATCAAATCTTCTCTCGACGCTCGTACAAAATGCGTGCATTACAGTGTCAGCCAGTCTTATTCAACGAGCAATTCTGATTGCAATCTTCGGATGGCTGCAATTCGTATGTGCAGGACAAATTGACACCACTCTCTTCCTGCCTGAAGTAAAAATCACATCTCAAAAACCAGCGCCTTCGATTATCGGCGAACGCACAGAATTCTGGAACGACTCATTATTGAACACGAGGCAGGCGCGTTCACTTGGAGATCTGCTATCTGACGAAACGGGGGCATTTGTCAAATCATATGGTAGTGGAGGCATCGCAACCATATCTCTTCGAGGCAGCAGTGCCGGACAGACCGCTATCACCTGGAACGGAGTACCTGTACAGAATCCGATGCTCGGATTACAGGACCTCTCGCTTATTCCTCTTGGGTTTATTGATGACGCACAGATAAGTTATGGTGGAAATACTGCCGCTGAAGGCAGTGGGTCAATTGCAGGAGTCATTGCCTTGCGCAATGATGAGGCGACTCCTGATGATTTCAATATTGCCTTGAATACATCTCTTGGCAGCTTTGGTTTCTGGAACCAGGAGGTTCAACTGAAATATGGCAATGGAAAGATTGGAGGTAGAACAAGGTACTTCCACCAAGAGGCAGAAAATGATTTTAACTACCAAATCAGATCAGACCTTCCAGAAAAAATACAATCACATGCCAAAACAAATCAGAATGGCATTTTACAGGAGCTCCATTATTCCATTAAATCCAATCAACAGATTTCTGCATTCGCCTGGTGGCAGAAAAGTGACCGGCAGATTCCTGCTACTACCGTTCAAAATAAAAGTGAAGCCACTCAAAAAGATGAATCATTGCGATTTATGTTGAACTGGAAAATGCATAACACGATATGGAAGTGGAATGCAAAAGCTGCCATATTCAAGGACAAAATTCAATATCAAGATCCACAAATCCTCTTGGAGGCCAATAGTAATTCTACGGTGGCAATGGCAGAATTTACAGGACAATGGTCTCTTGATCCTGCATATGAGTTATCGTTCGGCCTCAATCACTATGCCTTTTCCGCATTGACAGATTCTTATGCAAATCGTCAAAGACAACATCGCACTGCCCTGTTTGCCTCCTATATACAGCATTTCGGAAAATGGGACGGACAGCTCAATATCAGGCAGGAATTTGTCGATGGTGAATTTGCGCCCTTTACCCTCGCGCTTGGTATCGATGGCCAACTCACTAGCTGGCTCCGATTAAAAGTAAAAGTGAGTAGAGATTACAGGCTCCCTACACTCAACGATCTGTACTGGGTACCAGGAGGCAATCCTGAATTAATGCCTGAAAGTGGATGGAGTCAGGAATTGGGCCTTGCTCTTGAAAAATCCAATCATCAACACATCTTCAATTACAACATTACAGGCTTTAACCGGAATATTACAAATTGGATATTGTGGAGCATCAATGCAGGTGAATCATTCTGGTCAGCCAAAAATATAGTGCAAGTGCACAGCCGGGGTATTGAACAGCGCCTTAAATACAGATGGCTTGCCGGGGCATGGACACTCAACGCATCAGTGGGCTATGACTATATCCTTTCGACGAACGAGGTTGCCCTTGACAATCCCATGATTGAGGCCGGTGAGCAATTGATTTATGTTCCCGTGCATAGCGCACGCGGATCTGTTGGTGTCAGCTGGAAAGGTATTTTAATAGATTATCGTCAGACCTATACCGGCAAAGTATCCACCGAATTTCAGGATGTCCTGGATGGTTATGGCTTGGGGAATGTATTCTTACAATACAAATGGACACTGACTCAATTTACCATCAATCCATTTCTGGAGATTGACAATATTTGGAATATCAACTACCGTGTCCTTCAATACCGACCGATGCCGGGACGGAATTTTAAAATTGGTCTCAAATTAAATTTTACTAGAAACAATCACCCGTAATCAAGCTTCAATAAACATAAATATGAAACACACGCTATCCCTGCTCCTATTTTTCGGAATGACATTATCCCTCAAGGCACAAACCGTAGCGCACTTTGAAAATCTGGGTGTACAGACAGATCAATTTTTAAACGGTAACGATCTGAGTGGTGGCTTTGAAAGCGGGCATGTCTTTTTGCCAAATAATTTTAATGCATCATATCAATCCTGGTTAGGCTGGGCAATTTCAGCCACCACGGATACACAAACACCCGGCTTCAACAATCAATACAGTGCGATCACCGGCGAAGGGGCTGAGGGCTCAACAGCCTATGCCGTCAACTTCTCATTTGGCCCCAATATCATTCGACTTACAGATGAAGCCCGGGGTGGGCAGGTAACCGGGCTGTTCGTAACCAACAGTACATATGCCT
>QMOR01000144.1 GCA_003648285.1 Bacteroidota bacterium | reverse complement strand
GGAGTGGCAAGGATGGAATTTATCCCCGGACTTAATAAGCACGTTGCATTCCTTACAGTATACAGTAATAGTATCCAGCAAAATCAGGATATCACATTTAGATTCTGGTATGCAGTAAACGGAATTGAATATGGGGCGGTTGAATCTATCGAGTTTGACGTAGATGCCCTTGTAGGGGCGCCTGACAATCCGTTTTTATTGCACCCTCTGGGAGTCTTACAGGTCATCCCGCTCAATGTTGGTTGGAATTGGATTTCATTTAATGTAGAAGATGCAGATATGTCGAGAGAACGTGTTTTCGAAAGCCTTCTGGCATCAGGTAATGATCTTGTAGTAAAGTCACAAACAAAAATTTCAGAGTACAGTGCTGGCACCGGATGGCAAGGCAACTTGAAGGACCTTGAACTAGGGGCAGGTTATTTCATCCACTTATCGGACGTTGTCGATACTCTCAAGTTGGTTGGATTCCCATCTGACCACGATATCACGAAGTCGGTGGGTAGCTGGACATGGATAGGCTTTCCAAGGTTAAACCCAGAACCGGTTAATGCCGTATTGAGTGATCTCAATCCATCTGACGGGGATGTACTAAAGAATCAATATGGATTCTCCTCGTATACGAACAGTCAAAGTTCCTGGATCGGGAATGTCACATTCTTTAACCCGGGCGAGGGATACAAGCTCAATGTTGCAAACTCAGGCGTGATCACTTATGGTGCCTCCCGCTTTGATGGTTATGAGGTGATCGCATCCGAGTACGAGTACAACATGAATGTCACAGGTTCACTGGATATTTCGTTGATTGGTGAAAAGAAGCACGACGACATGATCATTGCAGCATTCATTGATGGCACGTGTCGAGGTGTAGCTGAGGCAGAATATGTACCAGCTCTTGGCGAGTATCGGTATTATGTACTGCTATACAGCAATCGTGAGGATTTCTTAAAGCCAGTGACATTTAAAGCTATCAATATCGATAGTGGAGATGAATATGCGTGCAATGGCGAGTTGGTCGAATTTATTCCAGATGCGTTGAACGGATATTCATGGGCGCCTTATATTTTCCTTTCATCCACAACTCCGGTGGTCACACTATATGAAGATGGGTATTCTTTAAATCAGAACAAGCCTAATCCGGCAGTGCTGGAGACAACTATCTCATATGGCCTTCCGAAGCAGGATCAGGTGCGCATCTCAGTCTACAATGTCCAGGGAGTTTTGGTCGATGTTCTTTTAGATGAAGAGCAAAATTCAGGTGAGCACAGCATCACATTTTCTGTGGCAGATTATCCTATTGGGCTTTATTTCTACGAGTTAAAAACTCCTCATGTGAGGCTTACAAAAAAGATGATGATAAAATAGTAGATTTCTGAGGTGGAATTTATTATTTCCAAAAAGAGACCGCACATTACGTGTCGGTCTCTTTTTTTATTTCTTAATGCAGCCTACTTAGCCTACCTGCCAAATCCATATCGCCCTGATCTAAATGATGTTGAAAATATTTGATAGCTGTCAGAATTGGAAGGAATTCAAATCCAATTTCAGAGCGATTATTATCCGAAATACTAAAGCATTCCAAACCCGAATAACACTCGTTTATGAAACTGGCTCAATCAACTCCTCTAACCGACTAACATTCTTGAAGTTTTTACCGTAATCGATCAACGTTGTTGGCAACCATGGCTTGCTCGATATGCTGTACTCGAATAAATTATCATTCAGCTCCTTCGTTTTGATAACAATATTTTCTCCCCATGTCCAAAATGTCACTCTTGTACGTATTGCAATGTTATCATCTTTTTCAGAAAGCTTCATTCGTCCGAAAAACTGATCTGTTTTCAATTTATCTATCAACTCATTTTTTGACAAGGTCGACTTAAAGGATCTGTTTTGATTGACACTCAACTTTCTATCAGTAAATACTTTCACACCTCTCATTTTCATAATAATGATATGCGCAATGCCAGCTACTATTACAAGAAGTCCCGCAAAAATCATAGAAGTGACAAGCAGCTCGTTCAAATTAATCTCGGCTCCCATCACTAAACGCGTTAGTGCAGTTATTAATAAAAAGAGAACCCCCAATTTCAGAAAGACTCCCAAATAAAATTTAGATATAGATTTCATTGTATCATTTTTATAGGATTTACATGAAAATCCCGGTCGAGGTAATGTGATTCAATCACTTTTTACAACGCGAGCCGTTCAAAATTAGTTCTTGATCAGGTAAAATATCTATCCAGTACTACAATAGGTATGATTCGAAGCATCAATAAAGCATTGGGCATTCCAGCGGAGCTTCTGATCAGTGATTATGATCTCGCTGGTTAGATGACTGACGATTCTCAAAGTGCCAGAGGTTAGACCAGATCTTTGACAATCTTTAAAAAACCCAAACATAGCCACTCCCCTTTTTGCCTCCTCGAAATTGGGCCCAAACCATGCTCCTCGGACAAATCAGTCACCTCCTGCACATTTGATTCAAGAAATCCAGAAAAAAGCACTGTGCCGTTTTCGGCAATATTCAATACTAATTCGGGCATGAGCATCATAATCGCGTTGCGATTAATATTGGCAAGGACAATGTCAAAGTGCCGCCCCCGGACCGTATCTACGGACCCCAATATTACCTCAGCCTTGACGCCGTTGAGTGCCAGATTCTCTTTAGCATTCTCTACCGACGGCTCTTCGATATCGATTGCTGTGACGTTTTCGGCCCCAAGTTTTAAGGCGAGAATCGACAATATCCCCGTCCCACAACCAAGATCCAGAACGGTCTTTCCCTTAAAATCCACCGCCGCCATCTCCTCGATCATCATATAAGTGGTCTCATGGTGACCAGTCCCAAATGCCTGCTTTGGATCAATAATGATTTCATAACCCACATTGGGATCGCTTTCATGAAACGCTGCCCTGACCAGACAGAAGTCTCCTACACGCACTGGATCAAACTGTGCCTCCCATGTCTCATTCCAATTTTGATCTTCAATAAATTCAACCTCGAGTGAGGTAAAGAAGAGCGACAGTTCTTCACGAATTTCAGAGGCAATCAACTCCTGATCCGCATCCTTTGGAAGCCATGCCTCCAGCGTTCCTGGTCCTTCGGCATACGCCTCAAAATTGAACTGCGACAATAGGCCGAGCAGCAATTCCATATGATTGCTGGTAAAACTAAATTTAAAATAACCGTTCACAGAAGTTGAATTAGAAATGTCATTTATTTAATTCAAACAGAATAGGAATAGAAACTTGCACCGGAAAAAAGTATCCTGTTTTATATCCCGGATTCCAGTATGGCATACTGCGCACTAATTTCTGAGCTGTCCATCCCGTGTGCCCGCCGAGTGACTTTGAAATTGAAATATTGGAAAAGCATCCGTTTTCCTGAACGACAAACCTGATCCAGACTTCACCCTCGAGGCCCATATCCCTGGCATTTTCCGGAATGACAAGATTCTCTCTGACGAATCTCGCGACTTCCTTATATGTGCAGTCCTCCCTGTATGCGAGAAATTCAACCTTCTCACAGCCAGGCCATGAAGGCATTTCATCTGTGACTTTTATAACATGTCGTTCCGGGGCAAGTTCATAGCCTTCAGGGCAGTTTGAAAGTTCCAGATCGTCTTGTGCGAATGACGGTAGAGCAAGGCAGAGTACCAGGCAAAAGAGGATACTTCGCGATGCTTTTTTACTACGGATTATCCCAAAAGGATCCCTTTGAATCACTAATTCTCCTGAGTCACTTCCACCTTGAATATTGATCATTGAGCTTGATTATTGCATTTTCCTACCCATAAACCTCCTTGCGATAAGAACGCAACGTATTCATCAACAACGAAACAACCGTCATGAGCCCTACTCCACCCGGTACAGGTGTGATATAACTACAAAGCGGTGCCACATTTTCAAAATCCACATCTCCGACGAGTTTGTATCCCCGCTTACGCTCTGGTGCATCTACGCGATTGATTCCTACATCTATCACAACAGCACCTTTTTTAACCATATCGGCTGTCACAAAATTTGGACGTCCGATCGCGGCAATAATGATGTCTGCACGACGGATATGATCCACCATGTCCTTGGTACGGCTATGGCATAACGTCACAGTACAATTACCTGGATCTGACTTCCGCGAGAGCAAAATGCTCATCGGTGTACCAACAATATTGCTGCGGCCAATGATGACGCATTCTTTTCCAGAAGTCTCAATGTTATAACGGCTGAGCATCTCAAGGATACCATTTGGCGTGGCCGGCAAATATGCAGGAAGGCCAATCGTCATGCGACCCAGGTTGATCGGATGAAACCCGTCGACATCTTTCTTCGGATCAATTGCCATAGTGACCTTGTCTGGATCGATATGATCAGGCAGTGGTAGCTGCACGATAAAACCATCGACGCTATCGTCGTTGTTCAGATCGTCGACGATATTGAGTAGATCTTCCTCACTAATATCACTATCCCGCTCGATGAGCGCCGAGCCGAATCCCACCTGCTCACAACTCCGCACCTTGCTTCGTACATAACTCTGACTTGCGGGGTTCTCCCCTACCAAAACAGCCACCAGGTGAGGTTTTCTCCCACCATCAGCCAGTATCTTGTCCACTTCAATCTTGATCTCGTCTTTGATCGTCTGCGAAAGGTATTTACCGTCTAATAATTCCATTGTTCCCAATATTTATTTGTAATAAATTCAATATTTCCCTAAAAAAATAGCGCATCAACCAACCACTATCACTCAATTCTTACACGTAAGCCTGACACACATCACACAAAATTACATCTCCTTCCAAGCATCCATTAGTATAAAAGCATACAACTCACATTCAACCTCACACCTAATTTTCAAACCGAATCTTTACACATTCAAAATTCTCCAAAGGAGTCCTTCCCTAAGGGATCCTTCGGATCGGACAAAACCCAAAATTCTCCAAAGGAGTCCTTCGGACAAAATTAAGAAGCCGGCAAAGCCTGCTTCTCAAGTGCCCACCTCAAATTAAAATACCAGGCGAGCGTCCCACCGATCACGAATCCAACCAGCGCTCCACCGAGTATATCAAGCGGATAATGTACACCCACATACACCTGAGCAAAACTAACCAGTGCTGCCCAGATTAACACGGGCCATTTTATCTTTTTAAAAACCCTTCCAAGCGTAAAAAATATAAAAAATGACATCCCAAAGTGATTTGCCGCATGTGAAGATGTAAAACTGTATAATCCACCACAAGGGACAAGCATATCCAGGTTCTCTTGTACCTGTTCAGTATGACAAGGCCTCAATCGCTTCACCGAGTACTTGATAAATTTACTACTTGTCTGGTCTACAAGTCCGACCACAAATAAAAGTGCCAAGACCCAAATGGCGCCTTTTGTACGAAAATTGAACAGCATAAATGCGATGATGAAGACATAGAGTGGAATCCAGACGAACCTGTTGCGCAGATATGGCACGATGGCGTCTGACCAACTTGAGTGCATATGTGCATGCACCCATTCCAGTAATTGAATATCGAGTTGTATGAGGTAGTCCAGCATTCGCGGGGCGAATTTAATACATTTGTTCCGTCAAAAATCAGACAATCTTATGACATTGATCAAGTCGGTTTCCGGAATTCGCGGAACCATAGGCGGACCATCAGGTGACAACCTCACACCTCCCGACATTGTTGGCTTTGCGGCGGCTTACGGCACATGGCTCAAAACAACAGAGACTAAGGTAAAAGTCGTCATCGGACGCGACGGTCGCAGCTCAGGAGCACATGTCCAGAGACTCGTAATGGAAACCCTGCTCGCGTGCGGCATCGACGTCATCGATGTGGGCCTCTCAACAACTCCTGCTGTCGAGATGTATGTGCCTAAAGCACAGGCACAAGGCGGTATTGTCATCACAGCGAGTCATAACCCCCGCCAATGGAATGCTTTAAAATTTCTCAATGCAAAGGGAGAATTTATTTCCAAACAAGAAGGCGAAAGTATCATTCAGGCAGTCGATGACAAGCAATTCAATTTTGTTGCGATTGACGAAATGGGCAGTTATACAGAAGCCGGAGATGCGATTGACTACCATAATGAGGCCATCTGCGCGCTTGACCTGGTTGATGTAGAGCGTATTCGTCAAAGGAAATTTCATGTTGTCGTGGACTGTATCAACTCTACCGCAGCACTGGCCATTCCTCCGCTACTCAAGGCGCTGGGATGCTCCTTTACCCTTCTCAATGATGATGTATCAGGCAATTTTGTACACAACCCCGAACCGCTCGCAGTACACCTCACAGAATTGATGGCAGCTGTAAAGAATGAAAATGCCGACCTCGGCATTGCGGTGGATCCCGATGTGGACAGGTTGGCATTTGTCTCAGAGGATGGTTCATATTTTGGAGAAGAATACACCCTTGTGGCCATCGCAGATTATATCCTGAGCAAGACTCCCGGAAATACAGTATCCAACCTGTCTTCAACAAAAGCCCTGAGTGACATTACCGAAAATCATGGCGGCCATTATACCGCTTCTCCAGTGGGCGAAGTACACGTCGTAAACGCCATGAAAGAAGTAGGTGCTGTCATAGGTGGTGAGGGAAACGGAGGTGTCATATATCCGCCATTGCACTATGGCCGTGACGCACCGGTGGGCATCGCTTTGATGCTATCACACTTGAGCACCAGTGGAAAATCAATGACCGAATTGCGTACGGGTTATCCGGAATATTTTATCGCCAAGTCAAAGATCCAACTCGAAGGCATCGACCCCGATTCTGTATTAATTACCGTCCGTGACTATTACAGCAAACACGAAATCGACACACGTGATGGCGTCAAGATCCTTCTGGATAATGGATGGATCCACATGCGCAAATCGAATACAGAGCCGATTATCAGAGTATATGTGGAGCAGCCTAATGAGCGGCTGGCGGTGGATTTGGTTGATGAGGTGAAGGGGGTGGTTGGATTGTAGGTAGGGCGTTTCTAACCGCAAGGCTGCTAAGAATGACGATTTTTATAAAGGAATCCGTGTAAATCTTTAGCATCAGTTATACCCGCGTTCCATGAAAATTATTCATCGCAACAACATCATCCCTAAAACACAACAGATCAAGTAACTTTGCACAAAGTTTACCACCATGCGAGTATATTTTGACAATGCAGCCACAACCCCGATGCGCAAAGAAGTCGTCGATGTAATGCTTCCCTATATGCGGGAACATTTCGGAAACCCTTCGTCTATTCACGCAGAGGGTCGCAAGGCGCGTACCGCAGTTGAGGCTGCACGCAAAATCGTGGCACGAACAATCGGCGCGTCCATCGGAGAAATCTTTTTCACTTCGGGTGGGACAGAATCAAATAATATGGCCATCAAGTGTGCCGTTCGTGATCTTGGAGTGAAGCGTATCATTACCACTGAGATCGAACATCACAACGTCTTCAATCCTCTCAATCGCCTGGTCGCAGAAGGCAAGGTAGAGGTCGTCAATCTGGCTGTCGACAAACTCGGTCGCCCTGACATGGTGCAACTCAGAAAGGAACTGAATGATTCTGACGTCAAGACGATGGTGAGCCTCATGCATGGGAATAATGAAGTGGGGACGATGATCGACCTTGACGAAGTCTCTGAAATATGCTCTGAAGCTGGCGCACTCTTTCACTCAGACACTGTGCAGACGGTCGGACATTTTCCCATCGATGTCAATAAGACCAGGATAAGTTTTATGGCCGGCGCTGGCCACAAGATACATGGCCCCAAGGGCATCGGATTTATCTATATCAATGGGGATAATATGATCGAGCCATTCATGGATGGAGGATCACAAGAACGAAATATGCGTGCAGGCACAGAAAATGTACCCGCTATCGTCGGATTTGCCGAGGCCCTGAAATTGATGACTGAGAATTTGGAAGAAGAGATCGCTTATATAAAAGGGCTGAGAGCACGTATGCGCAAGGGCCTTGAAGAAATCATTCCTGACATCACATTTAACGGTGACCTGGAGGGATCGTCATTGTATACTGTTCTCAACGCATCCTTCCCTCCATCATCGAGAAACGAAGTGCTCCTGTTGTCACTC
>QMOR01000143.1 GCA_003648285.1 Bacteroidota bacterium | reverse complement strand
GCAATACGTTTGCAGGTGTACTTTCGATGGGCTCTGGAAAGGTTGTTTTTCTTATGGAGAATACGCAGTACCGGATGTTTTGGAGAGGACCAAGCCGAATGATGCAAAATGCTGTGATGCTGATGCCCGCATTTTAATGTTGCAGATCCCGCACCACGAATAGCACATCCTGGATCCCGCATCCCGGATCATGTTCTAATTAACTGAAACAACAGAACCCGGATGGTTTTCCAGATAGGAGCCGGGTTTGAGCGTAAAATTGACTCCACCTCGTGTAGTGAGTGTGCCTTGATTGAATATAATTCCGTTTTCTTTATTTACGACCGCACCTTCATTTCTTAATTGAGCAGCGGAAAAAATATACGAAGTGCCAGAATTCATTAATACTCCCTCTGATGAAATTTCGACGAGTTTGTGATTGAATAAATTACTTCCTGCGGCGGTACTGAAATGGCCTTCAATAAAAATTGTGGAAAGGTTTGCGAGATTACCTGCATTTACAAAGGCCCCGGCAAATGTGAGTTCGCCATTATTATCAAGATTTGAATGATTGATAAAGCCAGAACTAAAATCTTCAATATGCCCCTTGTTGATCAGATAGTTGGCATTGTCAAAAGATGCCATAGAGAGTAATTGCATTTCCCCGAAAGAAGCATTTACCCAGTTGCCATTATTCATGACAGAACCTTCTATGATCAGTACCGATGCATTAAAAACGGTTTCTGCATTCGAGATCGATCCTGTACTCTCTATCGTTGAGTATCCCGAATTGACAAAGGCACCTCCCGTCTGAATGGACAATTCTCCAAAAACGGTCATCAGCCCGGTCACATTCAGATTCGTTGCCCCGATATATAATGTTTGACCTGCATTGATGATAAGTCCTCCACCTATTTCAATGCTCATATGACTCGCACGGCATGAAGCCGCTATGACGATGGCATCTCCTTCGGGGATTGAAACTCCGGGGTAGGCCGGAGTCCAGTTGCCAGTTGTCGTCCAAATATTATTGATCGAACCTTCAAATGTATAAGTTGTCGGGTCCTGAGCGTCTGCTGATGTGAAAACAAACAGGCACGCGATTGCTAACAGATAAACCTTGATTTGTGACATGTCCATGATTTATAACCACTAATATATTACAAATATATGTAATATGTTAGTAACATGGCGCAAGATATCACGAAAGTCTGTGAAAGGCGCCCTCACACGCCGTATTTAGCCGGAAACGGACACAGGAGCGAAACGGAAGTGTATCTCACTTCGCCTCAATCACCTGCAATCAGGATTTCGGATGTACCAATTCCATCTCTTCGACCAGATATCCGGCCCCACCAAATTTGTCCAGCACGAAGAGCACATATCGAATATCCACCATGATGTTTCGGCAAATTGACCGGTCATAGTGAATGTCACTCATTGTTCCCTCCCAAACTCGATCAAAATTCAGACCGACCAGGTTACCGTCAGCATCAATGGCCGGGCTCCCTGAATTTCCTCCGGATGTGTGATTTGACCCCAGAAAACATACTGGCATTTTACCCGTTACTCTATCTGCATACTGACCGAAATCACCTTGTTCGTATAGCTCGATGAGTTTTGGGTGTACGTCAAATTCGTAGTCACCGGGTTTATATTTCTGCATCACGCCGTCGAGAAATGACACAGGCTGGTAGGTGACCGCATCCCTGGGTTCATAACCTTCAGCATAGCCATATGTGACGCGCAATGTGCTGTTGGCGTCCGGCCAGAATGTACGCTCCGGAAAGACCTCCATCAACGCTTTCATATAGATGCGTTGCAATTCGCGTATACCTTCAGTATTTGCGTCATAGCTTGGACTGATATCACTTTTGAGTTTGTCCTGCACGCCACGATAGAATGCGATCGCGTAAAGTTTGTCGATGGCTTCTCCAAACCCCTTACCATCCAGGGCGAGTAAAGCGCGCACACCTTCAATTGTTGCAACCTCATCCTGAAATAACTGATGCGTCAATTCTTTTACGCGCAGGTCACGCATGAATGCGTCCTCTTTGATGATGGATTCGGGTAGAAATTTTTTATCCAGATTACTATAGAAGTGATTCAATAATACTTCACAGACCTCCCGGTCAATAATTGTTTCATAGTCTTCAAAGTAATCTTCGAAAAAAGAAAGGTAGCGCTCCGCCAGGTTTGCGTATGCTTCCTCTCCATTGTTGACATAGGTGCTCTTGAGGCGGTCCAGGTTTCTGACGATTCGGAAGAGTTGAATTCCCCTGTTAAATGTTTCGTCATAGTAGATCCGTGCCTTGATATATGGTGTATTGTTCGCATAGAGTTCTTCAAATGAGGGCAGCAGATTTCCATACATCGACTGCAACTCGTCACTTGCAAGAATACGGGATGTAAATTCGGTCTCCAGCTCATTTTTCTTGCCCAATGCATCCGTTTGTTCTAATCCCTGGGTTTCTCCAATCCACTTTTTCCAACCATTCGCTACACTGGCAAATCGTCCGGCGTACTTGAGACGCGTCGCTTCATCGGCCCGCATGTACTTATCCATGACCTTCAGCGATTTACTGCGAATGTTAATTCTTGCCGGATCGACCACATCCATGATTTGTTTGACTGCCGGTGACGGGAGGTACTGATTTGTCCTGCCCGGGAATCCAAAAACGAGCGTAAAATCACCTGTTTCAACGCCATCAAGGGAGATAGGCAGTGAGTGCTTGGGTGTATAAGGCACATTGTCAGCAGAATATTCGGCTGGTGTATTGTCAGGGCTCGCATAGATTCTGAACAAGCTAAAATCGCCTGTATGACGAGGCCATTCCCAATTGTCTGTGTCCGCACCAAATTTGCCTATGGATTCAGGTGGTGCTCCTACCAAGCGCACGTCGCTGTACGTCTCGGTAACAAATAAAAAATATTGATTGCCATTAAAAAAAGGTCGCACCATATAGTCCTGGTAATCCACCTTCTCAACCTCAAGGCCATTGATGTTTTTATCAACGGCTGATTGCCTTTCCCGAGACGTCATATCCTCATTGACACCTGCAAGCACTTCTTCAGTCACATCCTCGATGCGCACAATAAATTTGACAAACAGGCCCGGATTTGGAAGCTCTTCGCCCTTGTTCATCGCCCAAAACCCGTTCTTCAACAGGTTGTTTTCAATTGTCGAGTGCGATTGGACGGCACCATAGCCACAGTGATGATTGGTCAGGACGAGCCCGGATCTGCTGATGATCTCACCGGTGCAAAAACCGCCAAAATGTACGATAGCATCTTTGAGGCTTCCTTGATTAACGCTATAGATGTCTTCGGCCGTCATCCGCATACCCATGCTCTGCATTTCGGCTTCGTTGAGTGCTTTGAGCAGCAGCGGCAGCCACATGCCTTCACCGGCAAATGAGAATGAAAGACTGAGGGCCAGGATGAGGGATAGGATGAGTTTTTTCATATTGATGATAGTTGAGTGCTCAAGATAGTAAATGGGGTTCTTTAAAAGTAGGTGGGGAGTGGGGCGGTTAAAAAATGCAGACGACCTCAATCAAATTTAAATATCCAGCACCAACTGCCTCGACGGCTCATCTGCATCAAATCCCGACAACCCAAGTCCCAACAGCCTGATCGGTTTCAACGGACCAACTTGCTCCAACAACAATCGACTCTCCGATTTTAATATCGCAGGCTCAACCGAAATCCCTCCGAATGGCTTCTGACGTGTCAATGTGGTAAAGTCATCAAAACGCACCTTGAGCGTAATTGTCCTTCCTGTTACCTCTGACTTTTTAAGGCGTACCGAAAGTTCAATACTCAACTTCGTCAGTGCCTCGTCGATGGAAGTATGATCATGCAGATCTTTTTCATAGGTCCGCTCCACACTCAGGGACTTGCGTGCGCGATGGGGCTCTACTTTTCGGTCATCGAGACCTCGCACCACTTTGTAAAAATACCGGCCCATTTTTCCAAAACGTTGAGCCAATTCCAATTCAGAATATGCTTTTAGGTCAATACCGGTATTGATGCCCTGGCGTTTCATTTTCTCAGCCGTAACTTTACCAACCCCAAAGAATTTATGGATTGGAAGTTCGTCAAGGAATGCCTCGGCATCTTCCGGTAAAATGACTGTCAATCCGTCTGGTTTATTGAGGCCTGAAGCCATTTTGGCCAGAAATTTATTCGTTGATATGCCTGCGGTGGCAGTGAGTTGAGTTGACTCGTGGATTTTGTTTTTGAGATCCTTTGCAAGGTCTTCGACTTCTGTCCAGGTAAGATCGAGATGAGAGATATCAAGGAATGCTTCGTCCAGTGAAAGTGGTTCGACGAGGTCAGTAATGTCAAAGAAGATCGATCTGATGATCGCGGAAGCCTCTTTATATGCATCAAACCGATGTCTTACAAAAATGAGTTGCGGACACAATCGGAGTGCTTTTGAACCCGGCATTGCCGAATACACACCAAACTGCCTCGCTTCATAACTTGCCGCAGCAATCACACCGCGTGCTCCTGCTCCACCGACAGCCACGGGTTTTCCGCGCAATTCCGGATTGTCGCGTTGCTCTACCGACGCAAAAAACGCGTCCATATCAATATGCATTATTTGCCGCATCCTGTCGATGATTGACGTCTGTATGACGATTACTGCAAAGTTTAACAATTTGGACCTACGAAAATCAAACTTTAAGCGTTTTCTTGGTAATGAATTCACGTTTAATGCACACACGTTAAAATTTGGTTGGAACACCGCCATATCAGAAAATGAAAAAAGTAAAAACGCACAGATATGCAATGCCAAAAGGTGTAATCACACTCTATGACTCAATAGATGGTTTGGAAATATGTAAGCTTGAAGGTGGATCTTGGTTAGGCGTTGTGTCGGAAGCCAATGGCTGGTATCATGTGAATACGGCTCTTGAGGATGGATGGGTAAAGGCAACAGAAACTGTCAATGCCAAACCGTTTACTCTTTCGGCAATCATCTCGGCAAAAGTGAGTGGGCTGATTCAGAACTATATTCTGCTCTGAGTCATATTTAAACACAAATTAGTAATCCAATCTACGTTTTAATCGATGCAGCTGCAATCATTGTTCGTTACCCAATTCCAGCAATAGCACGCAGTCTCATCAATATTTTTTGTGGACAATTTCTCGGGGTTGAATGACAAGGCCAATAAATGGGCATACTCACCATTGCCAATATGAACAAGTTGCATTTCGTAGCTGATAATTATGACTTCTTCCATTCCTACGGTGAAATATGGACTTCCCGTATCATCCAGAAGGTGTATTAAAATTACTTGAATAGGAGAACCATTCACGTACTTGTCGAATAGTTGAGTTGTCGATTTCTCCACTTCCAAAAGGACTTTTACAATTGGAAGACTAGGAATCGAAGCACCTCCACCTCCACCGATTTCAAAAGTTCTATTGCTAGAAAAATCAAAACCCAGTACCTTGATTGCATCAGTTATTGGTGGATTGTCATATCCGCCAATAACTCCATCTATCTCAATGACCCCGAAAAGATTCGTAACGGCTTCAGTTTCAGGATCGGCCATCATGGCGGCAGTCGTTTGGACTGTACCATCAGGAAACTTAAATCCGCCCTGGTTTGAAAAAACCTTGCCCTGTACCTCTAATGCCTCTGAAGGTGCTGAAGTACCAACCCCAATGTTTTGTGATATTGACATGAGTGGCATACCTAAAAGAATACCCAGAACAAGGGTGGAGTTTGAAATTGTCATAAAGTGATAGTGTTAGTGATTGGTTTTCAATTTACATCCTTTTTCTTGTCAATCATAATCGCTTCAGATGCACTTTCACGCACCATGCGATTCAATTCTGGAATTTCATTTGCTTTTAAATTGTAGTATTTCGACAGCTCGTCATCAATCTTCTTTGTCAATTCCTCTTTGACTGTATACGACTGCTCCGTAGGTCGAAAATTCCCCCTGTTATTAATGCTGTTGACATGTGCGAGTTTATTTGTCAACCTGATCGGGAAATTGAGTGGATCCTGACGGCTCTGATTTTTTACCTGATACAATGCCTTTTCGATCTCCGTCATGATTGAATCTATCTCGGTGGCTTTCTCGATAATTGCCTCGTTTTCGTCATCATCCTCCATGCGGTCCTTCAGGTTTTTCATCTGATCACGCACGTCGCGAATTTCAATAATAGCTTCGTGTGCTTCGGTCACTTTTCCATTTATTTCCTGGATGAAGTTGAATTGGGCAATAAAGTCTTCCTCAGTAGAGCTGGATCTTGGATCTTTCAGGATTCTAAATTCATGCTCCTCTTCAAAGTTCTGCGCCCTTAGTTTCGCCTTGTACATACCAGGTATGGCCATTGGACCATTTAGTCCACCAGCCCAGAATATTCTGCCCTTAAAATCTTTGGCACCGGGATAACGCATATTCCAGCGAAAAGTATTCCCGTATTGCTCAAGGTCTTTTAATTTAAATACATCCTCTTCAGCATATGTAGAATATGTGCAGATGCTGTCGCCATTCACTTCATAAAACGAAATAGAAACAGAATCCCCCTTCTCAGGTTTTGCAGGTAAATAAAAATGGACAGTCACACCTCCGGGATGGTTTGTGCCCTGAGTTTTTGAACCAGTTCTTCCACCGCCACTCATGCGATAGCTATCCATGGGCCTGTATAAATGGGCATCGTCCAGTGACATCTGGCTGTTGAGTTGATGAAATACCGTCAGATCATCAATCATCCATAGACTGCGACCTTGTGTAGCTGCGATCAGATTGTCTCTCTTTACCGTCAAATCTGTAATTGGTACAAGAGGTAGATTTAATTGCATCGACTGCCAGTTTGCGCCGTCGTCAAAGGAGATGTACATCCCGGACTCAGTGCCGGCATACAGGGTGCCTCTACGCATGGGATCAGCACGTACGACCCGTGTAAAATGGTCCTCCGGTATGCCATTTGTGATGAGCGTCCATGACGCGCCGTAATCAGTAGTCCTGTATAAGTACGGTGTATAGTCGCCCAGCTTGTACCTGGTACCTGCGACATACGCCCCTCCCGGGGTAAATGGATCAGGGTCGATACTATTGATCATCATCCATTCGGGCATGCCTGCAGGCGTGACATCATTCCATGTTTCTCCCGCGTCCCGGGTGATATGAATGAGCCCATCATCAGATCCAGTCCAGATCAGATCCTTCTCATATTGTGATTCACAGGCCGCAAAAATGGTACAGTAATATTCAACACCTGTGTTGTCTTGTGTGATTGGACCACCAGAAGAAAGCAATCTGACTGAATCATTCCTCGTGAGGTCAGGGCTGATAATCTCCCAGGACTGTCCACCATTGTGACTGACATGCACCTGATTTGATGTCGTATATAATTTGCTTGGATCATGAGGGGAAAAGAAAATCGGGAAATTCCATTGGAAGCGAAAACGCATGCCTTCAGCTCCATACCCCATGGGATTGTCCGGCCAGACATTGATCGCCTGGGTCTGCTTGGTCCAGTGATTTACCCGCGTCAAAAATCCGCCGTAACTCCCACCAAATACGATCTCATTGTCTTTGGGATCGATCGCGATATGCGCACTTTCTCCTCCGGCCGTTGGTTCCCAATCACGCTCACCAATTGAGTATCCATCTGTACGGTGAGAGACGCGTATCGTAGAATTGTCCTGCTGCGCCGCGTAGATGCGATACGGGAAATGGTGATCGGTCGTCACCCGATAGAATTGTGCTGTTGGCTGATTGTGATAGGTGCTCCAGTTTTCGCCTCCATCAAAACTCACTTGTGCGCCGCCATCATCCCCAATGACCATGCGCTGATTGTCCTCAGGAGCAATCCACAGGTCGTGGTGATCACCGTGCGGGGCATTGAAAGCTTCGAATGTACGCCCACCGTCAGATGACCGATGGTAACGTACATTCATCACGTAGACCTTGTTCTCATCTTGTGTGTCAGCATAGATACGTGTGTAGTACCAAGCGCGCTGACGCAACGCCCTGCTGCTATTTATCTTCTTCCACGTCTCACCTGCGTCATCGGATCTGTAGACACCTCCGTCTTCGTTTTCCATGAGCACCCACACTCTGTCAGAATTAACCGGCGATACGGTGACTCCGCTGATTCCCCATACACCGCCTGGCAGGCCTTTATTTTCTGTAATATCTGTCCATG
>QMOR01000142.1 GCA_003648285.1 Bacteroidota bacterium | reverse complement strand
CAGCCGCGTCTGAGACCAAACACATGATACCCCTCTCTAAGGGCACGTAGTGTCACCGAGCGTATTGCAGGATTCAATCCCGGTACATCTCCCCCACCTGTGAGTATTCCAATTACACCTTTTATTGATCGCGAATTTGCCATATATCATCCATTTAGGTCTGCTGACATCCGTTCGCCAGAGACGTGAAGGTAATTTTCCAACTTATCAATGCAAAAACCGATCCCCACCTTTCTAAGCGGTCAAAAGTGTGTCCGTGTGGATCTTCGCAAGCACTTTCCTACCCGCCACTGGATCCACGAGCCTGTTGATCAGATAAAACGTATACACAGTTGTGAGCCAGTTTGTAAATGCCTCTTTTGAATGCATATGCTTCCTCGAATGCAGCATGATCCACGAAAAGTGTTCCCATGTGTCATAACATGAAGCACAATCTCTCGTCATGCCGGTACAACATCGGCGCGTTGTCTCAAAGTCAGCACAAAAGGCGTTGAAGTGTTTATTATATGGATTGCCATTTTGAAGGCGCTCTGTATTTATTGGATTATTAACGGAGACATTTGTACATACATCATATCCCCATTTTTGCCCGGACATCTCACCGGTCGAAACCACCTCGTTGAAGTAACGCGTCATGAGGATCTGATCCGGATAGCGTTCGATCATGAGATCGATATTCTTTCTGACCTCGTCAAATCCCATTCGATAATCCAGCTTTCCGCCAAGGCCTGCCACGTCACTGTAATAATTAAATAATACCGCATTGCCATTGTCCACACACTTCTCCACCACATCAGGGATTTCATCGGCATATCCGGGAGCGGCTGTATAATACCAAAATGCTCTTTCGTCGTGGTGGTAATTCTTTAATGCCTTTGAAAACAAATCCATCTTGCCCTGCACCCTTAATTTGCTATCGGTAGCCTGGCTCCCCCAAAGTGAAACTCCAATCGGCAATTCTTCCAATCCATCTTTTGGAATCCGTATGATACCATTCGTAGCTACACTGCATTTAAAATTCGCATAGATCTTTCGCATCCGGTCGATGACAAGGCTGGGCTCACCACCAACGATTGTTACGAAGTTTGTCCCCCGTTCCTTTTCCTTCTCTATAAATGCATCAAATAAGCCCTCTTCCTCAGGTGACGCATACCTGTCCATGCCCTCTTCGAAATAATAACACCCCGTACAGCGCAGATTACACCTGTGTGTAATATCCAGTGAGATTGATTTTATAGCATCAACCTTCCTTATTTCCTGCCAAAGTTTCAGCAGAAACGGATCTTCCAGGTATGACTTCAGGTTACTCATTCTTGAGTTTCTTGTTGTTCTTTTGTAACGCGCCGCTTGGTTTCGTCAATATCGCAATTCGCGACAGTTTTAATTTGCTTAAATGTCACCAATAAAATCATGAACTTGAAGCTTTTGCACCACATTTATGCATCTATGAGTCACATTTTAATTCTGTAGGCGGCAAATCTCATTCAACGCGGAATGCCCTGCTCACAAGTTCTTGCTCAGCTCTGGGCACACCATATTTGCTTGCATACATACGCCAATTTCCAACCTCTCTTTTCACTTTTTGCATTATCTCATTGGCCCTTGATTCACTTAGCCTGAATAAGGGGCTGACTGCATTTGCCAAATGATAATCCAGGGCATTATCGTCCTCAGAAATGTTCAGGGACAACCCGGACCCCGATTGCTCTGGATTCATGTCATACGCTGGCGATAAGCACCATCCTGTTTGAGTTAAAAGAAAGCCATGGTTCCTCAAGTGATCATCTGTATTCGTAACGGCGATATTAAAAACAATCCTCGTCCAGAGCTCCTCAAGGTCTTCTGCCGTACGACTTCCATTCCGTACAAGAAATTCGACAATTTCCAGGTAACTGGCCCCATCATGAAAGTCAGTTCCATCGGCGTATCCCAACATCGTCATGGCAGATGCGAAGTGAATTCGTCGATGATCTTTCGTCCTGTCAAAACGTTTCGTGATATACGTGTGATGCTTGCTATTATATCTCTTCAATTGAGCTTCCGGGACTGATATCCCAACATTTGCAGCAAGGTCATGAACCACCATTTCCCATGCTCCCTTGTCGATATCGTCATTTGCACTTGGAAATTTCGCAATCCAGAGATTTCCATCTTCCCCAAGAATCCCCGCTTTAGGACGCGCACCACCTAATGAACCACCAGGATTGATGAGTAAATTCAACCAATTCATATAGTCCTTGTCCTCAGGGGCATCACTCCGTTCAAGTTGCAAACTGGCATACTCAAGCGATCTTAATCTGGCAAATGGAGGTGTGGCCATACCGACCTGATCATCGAGGAATTTTTCGTTTGGGGCCAATTTAAATCTAAGCGCACCCATTCTATTTGCATCGAAAACTCCTAACAGATAATCAGACTCCTTCAGATTTTTCACAGCACGCTTTTCAAATTTGGCCAAGGCAGCTTCTCGTCTGCGCATAAGCAGGCGACCCCATCGATCTGGAGATGAATCCAGGAACAGACCAAAATTGGGCTTTTCATCATGTACGTATTGGGCTCCTGAAAACATCTGCAGGTCTGAGTCCAGGACATGGCGGAAGCCCGCATTTATCCATCTGGAGTCATATTCGAAGTAGAACAGTTCTTTACCCCTCACCACAACAGCATTGAGAACTCCCATAAGCACCGGTCTCTCATTGAGCTCTACCCAGTCTGCGTACACATATATTTTCCTCTCGCGGCTCATGTATTACTATTTGGCCTCCTAGGTGCCCGTTTTTTCACAGATAGTCCCGCATCCTGTAATTTTCTTCCCAAGATATCATCTCGCGCGACCTTCCCCAGGTCTGCTACCAACCCCAGTACAACCAGTACTTGCGTATAGTTACCAATGCTGACCGCCGGAGACCCCGACTCAATACTGTATAACGTTTTGCGGCTAATGCCTGCCCTTTCAGCAACTTGAGTAGTGCTGAGTTTGCGCCTCAGCCTGGCAAGTCGGATATTTTCACCGAGTTCAACAAGAACTCTGGCATGCTTTGGAAGTAAAATGATGCTTTTTTTCATAACCAGTCATTAGTTACTCATTTTCAACGTATTTTGCACATTATATTACACATTATACGCAAAAATAGTTCCAACTCAAATAACCAATGAATCCACGGCAAATTCTTAACTGTCAATCAGTTTTGCCCGACCAAATAACATCAACCTATCTTATAAGAGCTCAGAGCTCAAATTGTCAACTGTCAATTTCCATGCTGACATGCGAAGCATCGTCAGTATCAACTAAAACCGCCTCTTCGAGGAGGTCAATCATATCCATAACAACCATCTTATCCTCATTTCCCGACGTCTTCACAGCATCGCTGTACATCGCATAATCCTTCGGACAAGCCACAATAAATGTATTCACACCATCCAGCGCGAGTGCCTCTTCGATCCGCATCTCACTCGGCCGCTTGTCGAGCTTGGAATCATCCATCCAGATCCGTCCACCACCAGCTCCACAGCAGAATGAATTTTCCTTATTCCTCGGCATCTCGGTGAGCTTCACACCCATGACATTGAATAATTCACGCGGTGCAACCGTCTCTCCATTATAACGACCCAGGTAACAAGGATCGTGATACGTCGCATGATGCTGCAACTTGTTGTTGAGTTTGATTTTTCCTTCACCGATCAATTTCAATAAAAGGCCCGTATAATGATGTACGATATAGTTGCCACCAAATTCAGGATACTCGTTTTTGAGCGTATTAAATGAATGCGGATCAGTTGTAAAGATTTCCTTGAAATTTGCACCCGACAATGTTTCGATATTGTCTTCAACCAACATTTCAAATAATCCCTCTTCACCGATCCGTCTCACATCATTCCCGGAGTTCTTTTCCCCTTCATAAAGAATACCAAAACTGACACCGGCGTTATGCAATATTGTCGCCACCTTTCTTGATAATTCCTGTACACGTACATCGTAAGAGGCAAAATCACCTACAAACCATAAATAATCTACCTCTTCCTTTCGCGCGTCGGGGATTTTAAAATCCAGTTCCTTTGTCCACTTGGCACGCATGCGATCCGATTTTCCAAATGAATTTCCATAGTCACCGATGTTCATCAGTGCATCCTGCAGGCTGTCTTCCATTTCACCCTCTTCAACCAATGTCCTCCTCAGATTGACAATCGTCGTCAGGTGCTCAATACCCACAGGGCAAGCTTCGACACAAGCCATACATGAAGTACATGCCCAGAGCGTTTCTGCCGAAATAATGTCGCCGGCTATTGCCAGTTTCTTGTCGCCCGGCTTTCCTTTCTCTTTTGTAAATGACTGATTAAACCACTCTGCTGTGCCTCCCCCGTTACTATTTGCAAATGTCCGCATATCCAGGATGATATCCCTTGGAGAAAGAGGTGCACCAGATGCATTTGCAGGACATACCACATGACATCTCCCACATTTCGTACAGGAGTCAAAGTCCAGAAGTTCTTTCCACGTAAAATCCTCGAGCTTGACATAACCCATTGCCTCCTTCTGCTTCTCTTCAGAAACCCGGGGCAACTTCTTCGCAGCCATATCATCTACAAACATCAGATTGGCATAATCCAACAACATGTGCATCGCCTTCGAATACGGGATATAGCCTATGAAAATCAATACGATGATGCCATGAAACCACCAGATATACATGTGCAGACTAGCGCCCAATGCCGCTGCCAAACCCGTGCTCTCCATCAGATGCGCCACTTGCCATCCCACCGGAGACCAAACCTCAAATTCCGGATACCCATCAGACATGATGCGCAGCCCTTCGATCATAAAACCCGAAATAGCGATGATCAGTAGCAACCAGATAAATGCCTTGTCGTCCTTTTTGTATGCCCCTCTGTCATATTCCTCTTTCTTCAGATCTACCCGTTCATAATTAAGCTGCGGTGGCTTCTTCGCCCTTCTGAACATCATCATAAGTAAGCCCACAATAAACCCGACCCCAGCGATATCCATAAACAAGGAAAACCATAGATAGAATGTGCCCTGTAGCAACCGGTAGTGGAAAAACAATTCGATAAAATCATGATCGAGCATCACGATTGCTGTCCCTATAAGCATAACGATAAACCCCCAGAAGATCAACCAGTGCGCAAAACCCGCATAGATATCCCGCTTGAAGACCGTCGAATTTGTGGTCATCATGCCGAGCGCCTTCATAAACCTGCCGGCTACGTTATTAAACCGGTCCGCGTCTCTGCCTTTGCGATACTTCTTATACTTCTTATAGAAGCCATATATGAAAAAAGCGGTCATCCCGAGGGCAGCAACATAGAAAGCAATTTGCATCCACACGGGAAAATTCCTGAAGACTTCACGGGTTTCGTTCATAACTTTTTTTTGAGCGCTCTTTTTAGAGCGCTTTGTAATTTTGAATTCTAAATTTTGAATTCTAAATTTTAAATTTTAAATTATTCCGTGCCATCGCCTTTGTTCAGCCTAACTCTCAATTTCATTTTGCTAAGGCGTCTCTTGGTCATTTCCAATAACAATTCACTATCTGTAACATAAGATTCCATATACGCTTCATTCATACTCAAAATTCCCAAATATTATCCATGATAAAGGGGAACTGCAAATCAAACAATCCTATCTCACATCAGACCGCGCCACATCCATTTCCCAAATACTGGAAGCCTCATTCAAAATTTAGAATTCAAAATTCAAAATTTCCTCACAGCTTTTCTGTGAGAGAAGGAATAATATCAAACAAATCACCCACAGCGCCATAATGCGCATAATCAAAAATCGGCGCTTTTGGATCTGAGTTAATTGCAATAATCAACTCTGCATCTTTCATGCCCTCGATATGCTCCGGTGCGCCACTGATCCCCACTGCGATGTACACCTTTGGCTTGACTTTCAGTCCCGATTTACCAACCTGCCTTGTCTTTGGCAGCCACTTGCTATCCACGATCGGACGTGAGCAGGAAAGGACTCCGCCAAGTTTGTCGGCGAGTTCCTGAACGATCTCCAGATTGTCTTCATTCTGGATGCCACGTCCCACGCTGACGAGGATATCATTTGCAGTAATATCAACATCGCCACCCTGGGGTTCTATCAATCCCTTGAATGTAATATTCAATCCATCCAGATTAGCAGCTGCAACTTCTTCAACACTTGCACCGCTACCCTTTCCGGCATCGGCTGGAAATGAACCCGGTAAGACCGAAGCGATATATCTGTCGCCATCGATGCCTGACTCCACGCTCATCTTACCACCATACAACTGACTGGTCACGGTATCTGTGGTCATATCTGAAGCGTATGCCACAATCGGCATATTGCAATCCACACTCAGCGCGGCGCCGATATCCATTCCCTGTGAGGAATTTCCTACCAGCACGATCTGTGGAGACTGACTATTTATCACCTCCGCCAATGCCTTACCATACGCCTCCGGATTAAATTCTGCCAGACTCGCGTGATCGACATACAACACTTTGTCGGCCGCATAATCAGCCGCCAGCCCACTGGCTCCACTTCCCAATAAAACCGCCACGACCGATCCACCGGTGCTCCCAGCGAGCGCTCTCGCCTTTCCCAACATCTCATACGTGATGTCATCTGTTTTTCCCTTGAGATGTTCTGCTATTACAAATATATCGTTGCTCATTTTTTTTGTTTATTGATTTTAGATTATTGATTATCGTATTTCTTGATCCTTGATCCTTGATCTTGGTTGCTGGTTGCTTGATCCATTTTCTGTCACGTCAACGTCGGCATCCAGCATCCCGCATCCCGTATCTCCGAAGGAGTCCTTCGGACCAACTTATCCTTTAATTATTTCCGCAAGCCTTGCTGCCATATCATCATCTGATCCACTGATCATTTCGGCGCCTCCGGCTACTTCCGGTTTAAACATCTTGTTGACATGCGATCCTGTATTCACGTCTGCGCTGCCACCAGATACTTCTTCCAGTTCTGTGCTTTTCATGGCTCTTCTGACTTTCGCAACAGGTACGTATCGCGGTGCTTCTCTTGCCGCCTGAATTCCGAGGACCACCGGCATCGACGTCTCAAATTCTGCAACAGTGCCTCCACCGTATTCTTTTATCACAGTCAATTTGTCACCAGCCACCGTGACGCCAGTCACGACACTGATCTGTGGCACATTAAGATACCGCGCCAGAATCACACCCAACTGACCGTCCCTGTCTTCTACTGACTGGACTCCCGTACACACGATGTCATAATCCATACCGCCGATGGCATTTGCAAACATTCTGGCTGCTTCGTGATTTGATGGTGTATCACCTCCACCGGTCACTTTGACCACACGATCAGCTCCCTTCGCCGCGGCGGCAAATAGTGCCTTGTCGATATCACCGCCATCGAGTGCTATTGCTGTGACGGTTCCACCATGTTCTTCTTTCAGAAGCAATGCCTCTTCGAGCGCATGGTCATCAAATTCATTGACTTTAAACTTGAGCCATTCGCGATCGAGCCCTGTTCCGGAGGAATCTATTTCGAGCTCCTCAACGAGATCCGGGACTTGTTTTATTGGTACTATGATGTTCATTTGTTTATGGTTTATAGATTAAAGTTTATCGTGTTTCGGGATGCGGGATAATTTCTCATGACTTTTGCATTTTACATTTTTGTTTTTACATTTTACCTTTATAACCCTTTGCCACCTTTGCTAAAGCTATGCTGGACAATGCCACCCCTTCGGGGTTCTGTCTGCGTTGTTATCCATTCTCTATTATCATGCCACCCCGTCTGGGCTTTATTCGCATTTCATTCAAAATTTAAAATTCAACATTTAAAATTTCCTATCTAACAATTTCCTCCAAAGCAAGCTCCTCCCTAATCTGCCGAATATCCATCCCATTTGGCAAAAACGGAAAATCACGAAACTCCTCCGTCGGCCGATAGCTGCCATACGGTCGTGTGCATCCCACTTCTCCATCCGTGCCCGGGCATCCGTCTGTCATAAACGGGATACCATTATCGAGACTTGACAAAGCTGTGTCAATACCCTTTCCGGCTACCTTTAGCGTTACGATATTCCCTTCGTCGTCAAAATCAATGGCTTTTCTATCTATGTCGTGCTTTTCTATGAGATGCTTGACCAATTGAATTCTTCTCCAGCGCTTGACCGTCGATTTAGGGTGATCACCCATTCT